>NZ_AMFQ01000148.1:0-89234 GCF_000335555.1 Acinetobacter sp. WC-743
CGTAATTGCAAACTGTGTTATGCGAATCCCCTATTACTTGGGCAATGTCTTTAGGAGTAAAACCAGGTGTTTTACTTATCATTTGCCAAATAGCGTTTTGAGCTTCTCGGCTTAAATTGATTTCCATATGTGAATCCTTTGTATTTATTCACGTTTATTTCATTGATTGAATTATTGATAATTCAATCGTTATTGATTTGTGGCTGAAAGCGACACACGGTCAGCTTTGAGCTGGCCATCAGAATTAACCTCAAAGAGCGCCTGAGTTCTTGGTGGAATACCAAACTTTTCCCACTCCCAGATGGTTGTTCTCCCTCGCTTAATTTTTTTTGCCAATAGAGTGTTATTTTTCACTCCATAAAAAACTCGTAACTGTGCAACATTCATGTTCTTTTAACCGAATTAATTATGTTCGGTTAAGTGAAACATATATTCGTTTAGCCGTCAATAAATTCGTTCACAATTCCGAACAGATTAAGAGGAATATTTTATGGACACATCTGATCGCATAAATTTAAGAATGAGCGAACTAGGGTTGTCTCAAGCTGACCTAATTAGAAGTACTGGAGCTGGACGCGCTACAGTTCATGGCTGGGTTACTGGAACGAATAAACCTAGTGCGAAACATATAGGTGCTGTGTGTGCAGCTTTAAAAACTACACCTCAATGGTTGTTAGATGGAGTTGGTCCATCTGAAACAAGTAATGGCTCTATGACAAACATTGAAATTGATGTTTATAGTCCTGGCGACCCTATACCAGAGGGATATGTAGCTATTGATTATTATGATGACGTATACGTTAGTGCAGGTAATGGTTACTTGAATATCGACCATCCAAGTCCTAAAAAAATGCTTTTTGAAACAGCCTTAGTGAATAAATGCAACGTACACTCTAATGAAGCAAAAATTATCCATGTCCGAGGTGAGAGTATGCAACCAGTTCTTTGGGATGGTCAGCCTGTATCAATTGATACTTCAGCGAAAAAAATATTTGATGGTGAAATTTACGCATTTCAAGTTGCTGATGATACTAAAATCAAGTATTTATCCACTTGGAACGAACAAGGTGTAGGAGGTTTTAAAGCTGTTTCTGCTAATCCAGATAAAAACAGATACCCAGATGAATATTATTCACCAGATAGAATTGAAAGTGAAAATATCCAAATCATTGGCCAGTATTGGATGAAGATAGATACAAGGCGTATTAGACGCTAATTTTAGGAAGTTCTTACATCCAAAATCCATAATCCGAAATAAACTTGAATACCTTTATGTAATTAAAATTCATCAAATAAAAGAGAACACTATGATCGCAACACTTAATAAATCCAAAACTGCGCTAACAATTAATCGCCAAGAGTTTAAATTGGCTTTAGCTAAAATGGGCGAAGGTATTGAGAAGCAAATAGCTAAGCTAAAAAAAGCCAGACTTAGCTATGATGCTGGTGAGATGGCGCGAGAAGTGATTGCTGAAGCAAATATTTTTGAAGCCATTATTGAGGGGTTTAATGAGGCTGAGGAAACCAATCTAAAGCTTGCAGACATAACCAATATCGATGCTGCACAAGGTTGGATTGATGAGTTTTTGGAGAAGTATAAAGAATTGTAAATTACATCCACTAAATTAGCTCCTTGATAGTTCAATAAATCCAGTGTGAAAATTGACAGTCATATGGGAAAAAAATGAAATTTATAGAATTAATAATTATGCTTTTAATAGTCATTTTACTTTGGATTCCTTTGTTAATTAATTAGATAAGGCATATGAGCAAAATTAAAGAGAAAATATTAAATGCTATTGATAAAAATGAGAGCTTGCTCCTTAGTAATCATGAACTCAAAGAACTTAAAGAGGAATTAAATATTAGTAGTCCTACAGTTTCATACACTCTAAATAAGGTAATCAGAATGTGTTCTGAGAACGGTTTAGATGGCCCTTTAACAGGTAAAGAAGATTGATTTCAATTTCTAAGTAATTAAAAGATAAAGGGTGAGATAAATTATGAAACACATAATTATTTACAACGCAGCAAATACCAATAACCTTGATGAGATTAATTACTACGTAAAAAACTTTAAAAAACATATACAGGTCGGTCCTTATATTTGGATTGTTGAGGGTAATGTTTCCTCAACAAATATAAGAAATTACTTAGTAAATGAGATTGGTGCCAATGAATCTATTCTTGTTTTTGGTATCACCAAAGATTGGGCGATAGCCAACTCCATTGATGTAAGTGACTGGCTTGAAGATTAAAAAACTGCGAACCAGCTTAAATCATAAAGTGAAAAAGGGATATTTTGTGGAATTTAGTGATTATATTATTTATGTAGATGAGAGCGGTGATCCAACACTAAATGGTGTTAATTCAAAATACCCTGTATTTGTTTTGGCGTTTTGTATCTTCCATAAACGACACTATACAGAAAAAGTGATTCGAGACTTAGAGCAGCTAAAATTTAAGCATTTCGGTCACGATATTATTGTTATGCATGAAAGAGAAATTCTTAAAGGCACCGGGGACTTCAAAAATTATGCGTCCAAGGAGCAAAAAGAGTCTTTGTTAACTGACCTTACAACCCTTATGAGGGATTCAAATTTCATTTTAATTTCGTGTGTTGTACGAAAAGATTTGCTTATTGCGAAATACTCAACACCAAAAAATCCATATTTTATTGCTCTAGAGTTCGGCTTAGAGAGAATCTATCGATTTTTACAAGAAAAAAATCAACATAACAAGAAAACACACATTATATTTGAGCAGCGAGGACTACAAGAAGACAAAGATCTTGAACTGGAGTTTAGGCGTGTATGTGATGGTAAAAACTTCTCAAAAATATGCCTTCCATTTGAGATCAAAATGGCTTCAAAGAAAGTAAATTCAACGGGGCTTCAGATCGCTGATTTGGTTGCAAGACCCATCGGCAATCACGTACTTAAGCCTGAACAAAATAATCGAGCATTTGAAGTCTTAAAATTTAAATTGTATAGCTCTAAGGGAAGAGATGGTGCTGGGGATGGCTATATGAGATATGGCTTAAAAATATTTCCATAACTAAAAAACAAAAGGCCCTAAAACATTATTAGAGCCTTTTGCCGACTGGGAATCCCCGGTCCATGATTTAAATATAAATCATATATCATAATTTAGCAAATATTTTTCAAAACTGCGAACCCGACGCAGTCCTTAGAATGATCGGGTGGAGAATAAAATGAGTGATAGTATTACAGTTAGTCGTCCAATTGAAATTAAAGACAACTCAGTTGAGCGTGTTGCTCTGGAACTGATGGAAAAAATCGCGTACGCAGAAAGTAAAACTGGCGATGAAAATTACCGAAAACCCAACCCACGCGAGTATTATTTAAAGCTATACAATCAATGCCATAGAGTTGCCAGTTGGTCTGGAGTAGATGTAAAAGACATACTTTAATTTAATTTTTTGCAAATAGCTCCTTTTCAATTTTTTGAATACTATGAATGATATCTTCAGCATCTTTTATGCCTGACTGAATGAATTCAATAACAAGCTTTAGTTTTTCATTGTGATCTAACATGATGAAACTCCATCTAACCCACCCTGTGTGGGTTTTCTTTTGTCTATTAAAGCATAAGTTCGGGTAACAGCACAAAATAAACCGAACAAAACCGAATTTATTATTGACATATTTGTTCGGTTATACGAATATACTAACATCAGCTAATAAAAAAGCGCACCGACCTCGAAATCAAATGCGCTTTTTCAATACAACAGGTGAATTATGAACACAAAACCAAATTCAATCAATCCCATTGTTACACATCGTGTACAGCCTATGGGATTTTTCAAAGTCGCTGCAATAAGTGGTTTAGTCACTGTTGGTGCTGTTGGTCTTACGTACGACCAGAAAGCGACTGAATACAAGCCACCTATCACTGCTCCTAATGTAACGCCATCAGCTTATAGCGTTAGTGCTCTAAAACTTACCTCTGAAACTTCAGGCAAAGCGGTTATCAAACTTGATAGCTTCCTTGTTTTAGTAAGCTTTGATTTTGAAACACATCCTGATAGTTACGGCGTACCTGGTTCCGAATTTACAGCTATTGATATTACAAATTTGGCTGTTGAACAAATTACTGATGTAAACGGTAAAGATTGGAATGATTTCACCGATTACAACGATCACAGAAATATCAATCAGATGATTGTTGGTTATATCGAACGTAATCGATTGGTGGAGGCAGTTCAATGAAAACTTCTACTCAAAATTTCTCAGAATTTCAAGGTGATGAAAACGGTTTATTCCGTATGCGTCTTGGTCAATCGATCTATGTGCAAAAAGGATCTGATGTTTACTGGGTGAATAGATCAGGTGTTTTGATTTTAGTTTCAGAAGAAACCCACGCAACGAAACCTTGGATTCGTGAAAATTTCGAACGTGAACGCAAATTCCAAAAGCGTAAAGCTAAAGCAGAATTGTTTAACCAACCTTGCTTTAAGCGCACACCGTATTCCGCTAATCAACGTATTGCTTACAACAATACGAAATATAATTAAGGGGTTACATCATGGCTCTAAATATTATTTTCCCAGACCAACCTTTAACAGTTTCTTCGATTATTTTTTACTTATATACAGATCCTGGTTTAGGTAAGAGCTCTATAGCTCATACGGCTGATAAACCTGTTGTGTTTGATTTCGATAAAGGTCAGCACCGTGTAAATGCCAAATTACGCAGAGGTGCGATTGTTCCTGTTCCTCAGTGGTCTGATGTCTCTTTTATGGATGAAAAGGATTTAGCTCCTTTTAATACAATTATTTGTGACACTGTTGGTGCAATGCTCGACTGCATAAAAACTCATTTAAGTAATAACAAGGAGAACTTGCAACGAGACGGAAATCTGACTCTAAAAGCTCAAGGTTTGGCTAATAATTTATTTATGCAAACCGTAAATAAATGGATCTCCTTTGGTAAAGATGTTGTGTTTATTGCACATGCTACAGAAGAAGAATCAGGCAAGGAAAAACTGAAGGTTTTCCGACCTGATTTAGGTGGTAAAAACAGAAACATGCTTTACCGCATGGCTGACATGATGGGTTATATGCATGCCACAACAGATGCAGAAGGTAAAATGGATCGAATTATTTACTTCAATCCAAGCCCTACACATCATGCAAAAAATTCAGGTTATCTTGGGGTTAAAACTCAAAAACCAAATGGAATGACTGAGAACTCAGGGCAAGTATTTGTTCCAGATCTTGAATTTAATGGATTATTCCTAGCTTCATTAATTAAAGAAGCGAAAGACTATATCAACTCAATGACACCTGAACAGCAAGCAGAAGTAAAAGCAATTGGTGAGTTGGAGAATTTCCAACAGTGTTGCACAGAAGCTAATCATTCAGGTGACTTAAATCAATTAACCGAGTCGATAGATTCAGATCATAAATACAAAACTCAAATGTGGCATGCAGTTCAAATTCGTGGTCGTGAACTCAAATGCACTTTTGATAAAGAAAATACAAAGCGTTGGTATAACCCGCCTGATTTTAAAGGGATTAGTGATCAGCAAAGAGATGATTTGCAAGCTTTCATTGATGAAAGAGGTCTTGATGTTAAAACAGTTTGTGAATATCTAGGAATTGACGCACTTACGCAAATTGAGGCAAACAAACTTGATGCTGTTAAAGCTGAAATAGATGAATTGGCTAAAAAAGGTGTTACGGCATGATTGCATTGATTTTAGACACTGAAACCAACAGCTTAAACGGTTATCCAATTGAAATTGCTCATGTACCCTGCTCATTTGAGCAGGGAGTTTTTGAAATTCATCAAAAATCAGCTTTTGATGAATATTTTTCTTGCCCTGAGCCTATCGAACTTGGTTCATTAGCAACTCATCATATTCTTGAGTCTGATATAGCGGACAAGCCGAGTTATGAGGTTTTCCGCTTACCTGAAAATACTGTTTATTTGATTGGCCACAATATTGATTACGACATTCAAGCAATCAAATTGTGTGATTCTTCAATCAATGTAAAAGGCATTTGCACATTAGCTTTGGCGCGTATGGTTTGGGATGAATTAGAAACTCATAACCTTACAGCTTTGTATTACCACGTGATGAGCGGAAATTTAGAAACTGCTCGTAAGCATTTGAGAAATGCACATAACGCGCGATGGGATATTTATTTCACTGGCGTGATTCTACAAGTAATTGTCGAAAAGCTTGCAATTAAAGATATGAATTCACTTTATCAAATGTCTGAAATTGCCCGAATTCCCAAGCGCATTAACTTTGGTAAACATAGAGGTGAGCTAATTGATGAGCTTCCTGATTCATATATTGCTTGGCTTCTCAAACAACCCGATTTAGATCCATACCTAACTAAAGCTTTAAAAGGACAAAAATAATGCATACTTTTAATGGTGTTGAGGCAATTTCTGCTTTGCAATCTGGCAAAACTGTTTTATGTCGTCATATCGGTGGATTGCTTGATTTTGATGAGTTAAATCAATTCCCTGCTACTGTATTTTTTACAAATGATCATGAGTTCTGTATCAAACGTGAAACTTTTACATTGGCAGATATTAAATTTACAAAGCCTGTTCAACCGCATGATTTAGAGTCTGGGCAAGAAATTTTTATTGTTATGCCAACTTGTATCTTACGTACAAAATACGATCCTGAGCATGGTGATATATGTTTGAGTGTAGCAAATGGATTTGCTCAGTTGGACGAGGAAAATGCGAAATTACAGCTGCAGGCATTTGGTAAAACTTTTGGCTATATTATTACGGAAATTGAAGTTAAAGACGGTTTCAGTGAAAAGCCCAAAAAAGCAAGAAATACAAAGAAATCTGTTGAGCAAGAATCTTCACAAGTAGTTGAGAAAAAGCCAGTTATATCAATAGAATCAGAATTACAGCTCTACTTAGATGGCTTGCGTGCCTGCACAACTTTGGCTGAGATTGAAACTACTTTATTTAATGTTGATAAAGTGGGTTTTTCAGCTGAACAAAAGCTTGAAATTACGATGGCTAAGGAGAGAAAAATAGCTGAGTTTAATCAACCAAAAGCTATTGAGTCTCAAGAAAATATATCCCTCTCTGAAGATCCAATTACTTCAGAAGATAACTCACCTGCATTACATCCATATCAATCAGTAGTTGATGAGTTGATGGAACGTTTAAAAATCGTCAAAACTCCAACAGAAGCTAATGCTCTCTATAAATACACGGTTCACTGGACCGAGGAAGAGCGTAAGCCAGTTATGAGCGCCATCCATAAACGTTTAGCTGAATTCAACCCACCTGAAAAATCACAATCATCTTTGATGGTTCGCATTCAAGAATCAAAGACATTGGTTGATCTTGCAAAGCTTGAAGAGGAAATAATCCAGTGCGACCCGGCTATACATGAGCGTTTATTCAGTTATGCGAATCAAAGACGTACGGAATTGACTTTGAATAATGAATTTCCATGGGAAGAGCAGAAATGAAAAAAAGAATAAAAGTTCATCCATTAATGAGTGAAGCCTTTTTAATTTGGCTCACAAAAATTGGGTATAGAGGTGTTTCAGGAATTGAAGGGATTTCGTTTTATTGTTCTGTAGCTAATAACTATTTCCCAAGAAATGTAATGATTTTTTCAAACGGTCGCATGAATAAACCTGCCATCAAACTGTTTGAAGAATTTAAAAAATATGACCCTTTTAATGAGGTGGCGTGATGGAAAAACAGATCAAAATTCAAGACATTGATATCAGCACAACACCAAGTGTGATTGCTCAAAATGTATTTTTACAGGCTGTGTCACCAATTGTCGCAGTCTTAGAAAAAGATGGTCGTGAATCAGTAAAAGAGTTCACCTTCTGTTCAATGTGGTTGGCAATGGGTTTGTATATAAACAATTTAAGCACTTCGGACGCAGAGAAAGCATTAAAGCATGCAACCTCAAACGTGATTAAAGAGCTTAAAAAAATGCGAGGTGAAGGTTGATGGGTGCATTAAAAATTGAATCTGAATCAATTCAACATTTAACTAAACTTGTTGAGCAGCTAGTAAATCAAAAAGAAGAGCGTAGAATTGGACGGGCTGAATTTGCTCACATGCTGAACATTGAACCAGAGACTTTGGATCGTAAAATTAGAGAGGGTTTTATTACCCGTCCTTTTAAAGATGGTCGTAAAAGTTATTGGTTCCTGAGTTATGTTCAAACCATTGTAAAAGATACGACAAACAGTGCTAATATAGCCACCAATTAAGGTGGCTTTTTTATACCCTTTTAAATAGGTTACTTTAAGCACATTGAGTACAGAATTGAGTACGATATGGCATCAATTTAAAATTAGTTTTTAAATTCAAAAGGTTAAGTTTGATATGCTTCTAATGATCGATAATTACGATAGCTTTACGTATAACATTGTCCAGTACTTTGGCGAGTTAAACCAAGACGTAAAAGTTGTTCGCAATGATGCCGTGACTTTAGAGGATATTGAACGATGGCAACCAAAGTATCTGGTCATTGGTCCTGGTCCTTGCTCTCCAACTGAGGCAGGGATTTCTATTCCAGCAATTCAACATTTTGCTGGAAAAATTCCTACACTTGGCGTTTGTTTAGGGCACCAAGCGATTGGTCAAGCTTTTGGTGGCGATATTACTCGTGCCAAAACCGTAATGCATGGTCGCTTATCTGACATGTATCACAGCGATCAAGGGATTTTCAGCAATTTACCTTCACCTTTTTCAGCGACACGCTATCACTCCCTCGTGATTGATCAAGCCACAGTTCCTGAATGCCTTGAAGTTACCTGCTGGACCAATGAAACAGATGGCTCAATGGAAGAAATTATGGGTGTAAAACATAAGACACTACCTATAGAAGGTGTGCAGTTCCATCCTGAATCAATTCTGAGCCAGCATGGTCATCAAATCTTTAAAAACTTTTTAGAAATTTATGCGAAATGAGTGTAGTAGCAAATCATGAATATTCAACAAGCTTTAAATAATATCACCAAAAATATTGAACTCACTCAACCACAAATGGAAGAAGTGATGCGCACCATTATGCAAGGTGAAGCGACTGATGCCCAAATAGGCGCACTCATGATGGGTTTACGTTTAAAGGGTGAAAGTATTGACGAGATTACGGCTGCCGCGCGTGTCATGCGTGAGTTTGCGATTAAGCTTGAAGTCAGTGACATTCCTCATTTAGTCGATATTGTGGGTACAGGTGGTGACGGACAAAATCTATTTAATGTATCGACAGCATCCTCATTCGTCATTGCTGCTGCTGGTGCAACGATAGCAAAACATGGCAATCGAGGTGTGTCATCAAAGTCTGGTTCATCTGATCTTTTGGAACAAGCAGGCATCAATCTTGATTTGAATATGCAACAAACTGAACGTTGTATTCGAGAAATGGGGGTTGGTTTTTTATTTGCCCCTAATCATCACAAAGCAATGAAATATGCAGCGGGTCCTCGTAAAGAACTCGGTTTCCGCAGTATTTTCAACCTCCTCGGCCCGCTTACGAATCCGGCTGGGGTAAAACGCTATGTAATTGGTGTCTTTTCGACAGAACTATGCCGTCCTTTGGCTGAAGTGCTCAAGCAACTAGGCGCTGAACATGCGATGGTGGTCCATTCTAAAGATGGTCTAGATGAAATCAGTCTAGCTTCCTCAACCTATGTGGCTGAGTTGAAAAATGGTGAAGTGACAGAGTGGACAATTCAACCAGAAGAAGTCGATATTGAATCGCAAACCTTAACAGGGCTTTCAGTCGAAAGTTCAGCTGAAAGCCTTGCATTAATAAAAGATGCGCTGGGCAAGAAAAAATCAGCAAAAGGTGAAAAAGCAGCAAGTATGATTGCTTTAAATGCTGGTGCAGGCATCTACGTTTCAGGTTTAACCAATACCTATAAACAGGGCGTCGCTTTAGCACATGATATTATCTACGGTGGACAAGCTTTGGAAAAAATGAGCATTTTGTCTGAATTTACCAAAACGCTTAAAGAATATGAAGCTTAAGGATAGAAGGATTTGACCATGCTAGATATTGCCAATACGATTTTAGGTAAAATTGTTGATCGTAAACATGAAGAATTTACTACTCGTTTAAAACAACGTAGTTTAAAGGATGTTGAGGAGCTTGCTCATGCAGCAAGCCCTGTTCGGCATTTTGCACAAGCGTTACATAGTAAACGCCCAGGTGTGATTGCAGAAATTAAGAAAGCTTCGCCATCAAAAGGCATTATTCGTGAAAATTTTGATCCTGCCGAAATCGCTCAACAATATGAACAAGC
Organism: Acinetobacter sp. WC-743; assembly: GCF_000335555.1. Lineage (NCBI taxonomy): Bacteria > Pseudomonadati > Pseudomonadota > Gammaproteobacteria > Moraxellales > Moraxellaceae > Acinetobacter > Acinetobacter sp. WC-743. The sequence continues at coordinate 10,289 of NZ_AMFQ01000148.1, forward strand.
AGGCGCTGCGTGTTTGTCCGTTTTAACAGATGTTGAATTCTTTCAGGGCGCTGATGAAAATATTCAAATTGCACGAAATCACTGTAATTTACCCGCCCTTCGTAAAGATTTTTTAATTGATCCATATGGCGTGATTGAAGCGCGTGCCCTACATGCAGATTGCATCTTGTTAATTGTGGCTTGCTTGTCTGATCAGCAACTTGAAGAAATGTCAAAAACGGCATTTGAACACAATCTTGATGTTTTAGTTGAAGTCCATGATGAAGCTGAACTTGAGCGCGCATTAAAACTTTCAGATCGTTGTATATTAGGGGTAAACAACCGTAATTTAAAAACCTTTGATGTCGATTTAAATACCTCTCTGCGTTTGAAAAAACAACTCGAACCTACGCGCTTATTGGTTACAGAAAGTGGTATTGCAACACCACATGATGTTCAAATGATGCAGGAACATGATATTCACTCATTCTTGGTGGGTGAAAGCTTTATGAAACAACCTCGTCCTGATCATGCTTTTTCAGCGCTGTTTGGTACACCTGAAAACATATAACTCTTGAATAAAGGGTGAGTCTGCTCACCCTTTATACCTGTATAGTTAGCCTCTATTGATAGAATTTTTTTAATGATTGAAAAGTATTTTATTTAACTTTCATCTTTTATTGATTGTTGCATTATGGTTTTACATTTTAAATATCAGTAATATTTACATAGATTGTTCTCACAAATACCAACAATATAATTTATTTTAAGTCTGCTTAGAATTGAGAATTGAGAATTGAGAATTGAGAATTGAGAATTGAGAATAATGAAATCTAAATCTATAACTCGCAGTTTTGTTTTTTTATTGTTAGTGCTGTTGTATTCGTTACAGCAAATGAGTTGGGCAAAGGAAATACCCATTTACACTGGTTCACCCTATTATATTGATTCAAAACGGATACTCTATTTTAATATCCCCCATCCATCTGAAGGTATCATTGCTGCTCAACTTGATCTTGATCAAATTTTTCCAAATATAGATATGGAGTTTCTTGAGCAAAAAAACTACCTGTTTAAAAACAACCAAATTCAAATTATCAGTTATCAAGGACCACCCATCCATATTGACTTTACTATCGACACCGAAAATAAAAAAGTTCAAAAATCAACATACCATCTTGTTTATAAAGGACAGGAACGTAGATTGCGCAAAGCAATCAACATTCAATCTCAACCGATTTCATTCGAAATACTAAATCAGTTTGAACAAAATTTTAATGTCAAATCTCAAGATTGGCTGGGTAAAAATTTGTCAGCAGAACCTTATATGCTAAATACATTAATGTTTTATGCGGCGATCAATCGTTTCGATGATATGAATGAATTTATGCAAAATCTAATTAAAAATCTCACTCAAAGTCAGGACGTCAATGATTATAAAAAAGCCAAAGCTTTATATCTTCAATATTTAATCGAAAATACTGAGTTTAATGATATTGATTTAATTATGGCGACCATCGACCATCATGATCTGGATTTTTTAAATAATATGAGACTTAGACAGCTCAACCAAATCGTGATAGATGAAATCGAACCCTACACATTTTATTTCACGATGTGTTCACCACTGGGTAAAGCAATACGCCTCAATCAATTTCAAACTGTTGCCCTTTTACTCAACAAAGGCGCTTCAATAGAAAAAGTCTGTATTTCAAAATTTAATGAGCAACAATCAGCATTAGAAGTTGCAAAGAAATATAAAAATAAACGTGTACTAAAATTAATCGAATCATATCTCAATAAACCATAAACTTCTTGGCACTATTAAATTTCACACCATCTTGCGAATGCAATTCAGTTCAAATTTATTCACTTTCAGACTATAATTAGCACCAAATATCGCCGTCCATTGTTTTTTGCAATTATGAGTAAGTCTGATTCTACATTTTCCAAGTCTCAACTGGATTTATTAAAGCAGTTCAAAAAACAAATCACTCATCCACACACGTCAAAAGTTGCAGCACAACCCGAAACCAAACATGTGCTTTCATCCCATGAAGATGACGTTAACGATGCCGATTTGTTTAAAACTGCTTTAACAGGTGTGACTAAACTGGATAACAGCAATATTGCTAAAATTGAGCGTAATGATGTCAGAAAAAAGCCAGATGCAAAAACGCTCGCAAAACGTGCTGCCGCTGAAGGTGCATTTGAAGCTGATGATGCTGAATTATCAGATACTCAAGCAATGCTCAACCCTGTTGCCAGTCAAGCTGCATTAAGTTATCGCATTGCAACACTGCAACATAAGGTTTTTGAAGATTTAAAGGCTGGAAATCTTCGTTGGTTTGAGGCCGTTGATTTACACGGTTGTACTGTTGAAGAAGCGCGTTCCGCAGTTTTACAAATCATCCAAATGGCAAAAGATGAAAATCAAAATGTCATTAAAATTGTGCATGGCAAAGGTCCTGAAGCAATTCTTAAAACTTATGTTAATGGGTGGCTTCGTCAGCACCGCGATGTTCTGGCATTTGTGAGTGCTCCTGAAAAACAAGGCGGTACTGGTGCTGTTTTGGTGCTACTTAAACGTGCTGAAAAAAACCCAAAGTTTAATCGTAATTCATAATCCTTTATTTGATTCAATCCCAAAATCTCCCACAGTGGCGGTTTATCTTGTAATTGAAAAAATTTATCGATTTTTCTGCTACAATGCCGTCCTTGTTCAAACCGTATAAGTGAACACGTTTTATGTCTATGCAGCAATCCTACGCAAATATTTTAACTGCCGTTGGCGAGGACTTAGACCGTCCTGGTCTGAAAGATACGCCTATGCGTGCGGCTAAAGCTTTTTCGTACTTGACGTCTGGTTATAGCAAAACGCTTGAAGAAGTGACCAATAATGCGGTCTTCCCTTCTGATAATGACGAAATGGTCTTGGTTAAAAATATTGAATTCTATTCTTTATGTGAACACCATTTACTTCCATTTCATGGTCGTGTACATATTGCCTATCTTCCGTCTGGTAATGTACTCGGTTTATCCAAATTTGCACGAATTACTGAAATGTTTGCACGTCGCTTGCAGATTCAAGAACAACTGACCAAACAAATCGCGGATGCTGTTGCTGAAGTGACTCAAGCACGTGGTGTTGCTGTGGTGATTGATTCAGCACATATGTGTATGATGATGCGCGGTGTAAGTAAACAAGAGTCAACCACACGTACAGTTTCATTTGTCGGTGACTTTAAAACTGATAAAGAAGCGCGTCGCGAGTTTCTTTCTGCTGTTCCAGAGGCACATTAAAACGTTTATTTGATTGCTTCAAATATAATTCTTAAAGCCTCAATCTACTGAGGCTTTATTTTACTTAGGATTTTATCATGTCTTCAATTTGGCTTGCTGGTTATGGATTAACACAAAGTGAAACGAGTGTAGACCATCCTCGTGCAGACCGTTTGGTACAGGGAAATCCAAAACGCCTTACAGAAAGCTTATATGAACATCCCAATATGAACTGTGGTATTTGGCGATGTGAAGTTGGTGCTTGGCATATTCAATTTGCAGACAATAAACAAGAATTTTTCCAAATGATTGAAGGCGTTGTTCGTCTACATGATCAACTAACCCAAACATTTATAGAAATCCAAGCCGGCGAAGCAGGTATTATTCCTCCCGGATTTAAAGGAACATTTGAAGTTGTAGAAGCCGTAAAAAATATTTTGTAGTGGTTGAAGTTTAATTACAGCAATCTAAAAAATATGTTTTGTTTAACAGGGTTCCTTCGCTGCAAACAAAGCAGTGCTTTGTTTTTGCTCATATACCCCAGCTCAACATGGCAACATCCGTGTCGACTCACGATAGAAAGACCATCGATGATTCAAAAGTACCAAATAAATGGATCACCAAATCTTCTTAAAATTTTTATACAAACCATAAAGTCTATTGGATAAGAATGATTGAAATCAAATCACTTGTCTAAATAGGCAAAAGGTTTGACTCTATTTTCAGTTCAGATGTATGCTTTAGAAAAACAAAATTGAGTTCTTTTTATAAATGAAAAATTTATTAATTTTTATCACAATATTAAGCTCCTCTACAGCATTTGCTGACAACTTAAATAGTCAACAACTCAAGGATGTTCAGCTTGTAATTGCGTTGTTTAAACAAAAAAATATCTCAGCGATTTCAAATCATATTGTTTATCCCTTAGCACGTGAAGAACCACTTCCAAGTATCCAAAACCCCACTGAAATGAAACAACGCTTTAACCAAGTGTTTGACGCTAAACTGATTCAAAATATCGCCAATTCCAAGCCATCACAGTGGCAAAGTGTGGGTTGGCGTGGTGTCATGCTGGATAGCGGTACAGTTTGGTTAGAAGGTCATCAGATTAAAGCCGTCAACTATAGTAGTGATGCAGAACAAAAATTAAAGGCACAACTTATATCCCAACAAAAACAGAAACTATATCCGTCACTGAGAAATTTCAGCAAACCAGATTTACAGTTCAAAACAACCAAATTTCAAATACGTATCGATGAAATGCCAAATGGTCAATATCGTTATGCTGCATGGGGAGTGAACCAATCACAAACTGAAAAACCTGATTTAATTTTAAATCAGGGTAAAGTTGTAATGGATGGTTCAGGGGGAGATCATCACTATATTTTTAACAGTGGTGGTTATCAATATATAATTTATCGAAATCTGTTGGGTACAAGTGAAACGCCTGACGTGCAACTAGAAGTCACTTTAAAAGCCAAAACAGTACTTAGTCAAAATGGCTATTTATTTTAATAATTTTCAGTTGTACCTAGCTAGTCAGGATTCTGTAAGATGATCCCAAAATACAGGTTTGGGTGGTGGTGAGCTCACATTCACTTTAGCCTGTAAATGGTTGGCTAAAATAGATGTCCATAATTGTATATAACGGTTAAAAAATTCATCAGCTTGCTGAATATTTTGACTTAGATGTCGATCTTCCGCCATTCCCCTTAAAAACCATAGTGTAATAATCATTAAATCACCAACATGATCTTGCTCAGTAATCGGTTCAAGATAGTGTGCTGCAGCACTATGCACAGTATGGTACGAAGCCATCCATAGTTTCTGTAATTTCTCAGCAAGTTCGGGTTCTTGACGACTCGCCACCAATAATTCTAATAATGCTGTGATCTCAGGTGTTTTGAGTAAATTTGCGCCTGCTGAAACAAGATCATGTAAACGATCATCCGATTGTTGCATATTCTTAATCAGTTTACCTAAGGCAATGTATATACGACGTACCAATTGCTCTGCTGTAGACTCCATCAGTGCAGCTTTGGATGGGAAATGATGAACTGGCGAACCTCTTGAGACTTGTGCAATTTGGATAATTTTACTAATTGTAGTTTTTGCATAGCCTTCTTGAATCAAACATTGTAATGTCGCTTCGATCAAACGTGCTCGCATTGCTTCACTACGTTCATTTTGACTGCGTCGAATAGCATTTGAATGAGATATATTCATCAATATTCTGCAACCTTATTTTATGAGTAATTTGAGCCGAATAAGACCTGATTTGTTGTTATTGATAGATGTCGGCAATTCATAGCTGGGTGCAATGTCATGTGCCTTACTCTATATTTATAAATCAATATTTACAACACAGTCCAATATTTCGATAAAGCACAATGGATTGAGCAACTCATCAAAGTTTGCTGATCTCATCAAACGCATTGTGCTTGATCTAGGTCTGCTGATATTTCATAAATGGCTTAGCTGTAGGTTAAAATTGAGCATAAAACCTATACATCGTAAGCATTAAACCAAGAAAATAGTGCGACTAATTTCTTAGTTTCATCGTGTAGGATCGGCTAAAAATACACCTAGTCGCAAACATAGACAAATGGTCAACAGACTCTGATATTCCTTATTGCTTTTTTTCTGACAATTGATAAATCAATTGTTCCATTTGTTGCATATACTCACGGTTATCGTGATCCCAAGGATGGAAATTAGGACGAAAATAATCAATATAATTTCCCAATTGTTTTCTCAGTGCACCTATATCACCAAAAGTATAACGATAGGCTTTTTTCCAACTTGAAATATCGCTGAGCTTTCCTTCTCCTTTGACGATATTAAGAAATACAGGAATCACCAATCCCCAGAATACAATGGTTGCGATTACCAAACCAAAGCTACGGATTGTATATGCATATGGACCCTGTCCCATTGCGGTGTTCCATACATCAAAAGCCACTGCTTTATGTTCTGTTTCTTCATAAGCATGCCAGCGCCAAATATTGGCATAATGTTGTTCTGCACCATCAAATAATTCAGGTGTACGCAATACTGAATCGGCCAATAACGCCGTAAAATGTTCTAACGCTATCGTCCCACTCAACCAAAAATAAGCGGGTAAATGCTGTTTTATCAGCCCAAAAATATCCAGTACGAGCGCTTCGAATTTTGGCGCAATGGGTGATCGAGCAAATAAAGCATTGTTGTACTCTTCATGTTCTCGACCATGCATCGCCTCTTGTCCAATAAATGCGGTGACTGCTTTTTGCAATTCAGGATCCTGAACTAAATCACGGTGTGCTCGAACAGCATCAATAAAGAAACGCTCTCCAATAGGCAATACAATGGAAAATGTATTTAATAATGCCGTAAAAATTGGACCTGCTGGTGTGTGCCAATCTGCAATCCGCTCTGCGGGCAAGTTAAATCTTACATCACGGCGAATCGGTAATGGTTCATGATATACCGCAGATTTAATAAATTTCGTTAATATTCCCATGGTTGATCCTGCCTCTGGCTGATTATCATTTTTTTAATTTAGCTGGTGCTGTATTTAGAATTTTACCCAATTGAATGTAATTCCATAGGTCATTTCGACTCATTTATATGTCATTGCATCCCTTTTATGGCTTTTATTAGAAAAAATTAATCTCGCCGATACATGGTAATGACACATGCTCCGCCTAATCCCAAATTATGCTGTAATGCAATACGGGCATGATTGACCTGACGCTGATCTGCTGTTCCTCTCAATTGCCAAACCAATTCGGTACATTGAGCCAAACCTGTTGCCCCAAGTGGATGTCCCTTTGACAGCAGTCCACCAGAAGGATTGGTGACAAATTTTCCTCCGTAGGTATTCTCCGCATCCCAAATGAATTTTTCAGCCTCACCTTCGGGGCATAGACCGAGAGCTTCATAGGTCAATAATTCGTTCGCAGTAAAACAATCATGCAACTCAATGACATCAATATCATCCACACCGATACCTGCAGCCTCATATACCTGTTGAGCGGCTTGTTTCGTCATGTCATATCCCACCATTTTGATCATACTCTTTTCGTCAAAACTTGATGCATAATCCGTGGTCATTGATTGTGCCGCTATATAGACTGGATTAGAAATCTGATGTTTTTTTGCGAACTCATCTGAGCAAAGAATAGCGGCACCTGCACCACAAGTCGGTGGGCAACATTGAAAACGTGTGAGCGGATCAAACACCTCTTCTGAAGCCATGATTTCCTCTAAGGAAAGTGTTTGACCAAATAAAGCATAAGGATTATGGCTAGCATGGCGGCGTGCTTTTTCAGCAATTTTTCCAAAGGTTTCTTTTTTTGTACCATACTTCCAACGATACTCTCGTCCTGCTCCACCAAACATTTGTGCCGCTGGTGGTGATGAATTAAACCCTTGAACATCCAACATGACTTGTGCATGTTGCCCCATAGGTGGTTCACGATCATTGAACTTTGCACCTAAGGCACCTTTTTCCATTTTTTCAAAACCCAAAACCAACACACACTCAGCCACTCCTCCCGCTATAGCTTGTCTTGCCAGGTACAAAGCACTTGAACCTGTTGAACAGTTATTATTGACATTTAAAATTGGAATTCCTGTTAAACCCAATGTATAAGCAGCCCGTTGCCCACATGTCGAATCACCATAAACATAACCTGCAAAAACTTGCTCAATCTCTTGATAGCCAATTCCTGCATCTTTTAAAGCTTTCTCTCCTGCTTCTTTTGCCATGACATAATATTCTTCACTCGCACCCGGTTTGGTAAACTTGGTCATACCCACGCCAATCACATTAACACGTCTTAGCATTCCTTAATCCTCATTGTTTTTTGAATTCAATCAGCAATTGTCCTGTGCTGATTGCGATTATTTGGATATCTCTAGTTGTATCTATTCAACGCTTATTTATTTTTAACTTCATATACGATCTGCTGTAGCCGCAAAACTGTCTGTCAGGATTTGCAAAAATGCAGGATGCTGAATATATCGAATAGCACCCTCTACCATCAGCTCACCATGCTGATATAAATCACGTAAATCTCGTTGCTTTGAAACCAGTGCATAAAAATGCTGATCCGTTAATGTTAAAATCACATCAGCATTGGGATCATCACCTTGTTGCACAGTGCCATTGGCAAAGTCTATCTTCCAAGATTGCTGTGGTTCAGTAATATGAAACTGATAAACATAAGGTACTTCAGCATGTATTTGAAAACAGGTTTGTAACTTACTCAAAAATTCAGATGCTTTGGCTTGCTGCTTAGTTGTCGTCTGCTGATGAGAAGAAATCGAAGCTTGTATTGGTGCTTGACCTGCTGCTACCCGTTGATCTCTTGCCTGAGCAATCAGTTTTTTATCCATATCCTGTAATATGACCAGTTTATTGGATGCCATCACATTTCCTGAAATTTTGAGCTGTCCGCTAAAAAATAACTTTTGCACATCAGCAAGCGAGCCATTAAATATAGTCTCTACATGTTGCTCATCCATTTCTAAGGTCACATCAGGGACAGCAATCTCCCCAGCACCTGCACCGCCCAAGTCATGTTTTAGGTCGATAAACCATGACGATTCAGGATGTTTAATCTTGAACTGAAATGTTGTATTCGTGCGTTCGACCATGTTTGGATGCATGTGGATATGTTCGTTTACAGCTGTAAAAACATCTGCAAGCGTAATCTCACGATGCATAGCAGTTAAAGTATCTGAATCAGAAGCGGTTGATAAATGCTCTTTTGCCGTAGCCATACGCTTCTTTTTAGCCGCTTCAAAACTTGAAGGATCAATTTTCTGTAATATCATGAGCTTATTCGATGCCATGACATTGCCAGAAATTTTTAATTGCCCCCCAAAAAAAAGTTTCTGTACATCAGCTAAAGTGCTTGTCACCACTGTTTGTAAATGCACTTCGTCCATTTCCAAGATGACATCTGGATGGGCAGTTTCACTTTGTATACATGAAGCAGGCGTATTCTTTAAATCCAACGTCCATATTGAATCTGGATTTTTGAGTTTGAATAAAAATTGGGTTTTAGTTTTATCCACCCACTCAGGATGTTGTGCGATTTGTTCTGCAATGACGTTAAATACATCTTCAGCGATTAATCGTGTTGGCTCAGATGAACTTTCTTGAGGGGGATCCGCTATTTTCTCTGAAGACTGTGCCATATCTGGAGCATGAACTTTGGCTTGTGGAATTTCGCTATACAATTCAACCGCTGCATTTTTGATGACGATCTCGTTTCGCTCTTTGACCCATGTTTCAAAAATAATTTTAGTGTCAGAAATTTTCCACATCTTGGTCAATAGTGTATCTCCAGGATAAACACTTTTCGCAAAACGTACTTTAATACTTTTAAAATAGCGACCATCATTGTTGCTAAATGCTTTTATCACATGTCTTCCACTGAAACCAAAAGTACACAAACCATGCAAAATTGGACGATCAAAGCCAAAAGCTTTGGCAAAAGCTGGATCTGCATGCAATGGATTCCAGTCTCCTGACAAACGATACAATAGAGTCTGGTTGATATCCGTTTTTTCTTCTATGACAGCATCTGGTTCACGATCAGGGGCAATATTGGTCGCTAAGGAGTCACCGCGATCACCTCCCCATCCCCCAGCGCCGCGGACAAATGCTGTCATTTCGTTATAAATTAATTCTTCACCACTTTCATCTTTAGAAGAAATCGCAAAAGTAATCACTGCATTCGGATTTTTATCATAAGCAGTTTTTAACTTAAAGGTATGTGTTAATTTTGCATGCGGTGGCAGTGGTCGTTTGATCTCAGTATATTGTTCACCATGTAAGACCCGATCAAAACCATAATTCATGCCTGGCAAGGTAATACCCTGTTTAGCCATATTCAGCATGGCATTCATTTGAGGCATCACACCATAAGTCGGGAAAGCTTGAAATTCACTCCCCAACTCATAGACATAGGCAAGTTCTGAATGATCCAAAGGATTTTGAGCTGCCCCAATCCCGAGTGCATACAAAGATAAATCACGTTCATCATAACTTGACTCAATTTCGAGTTGGGCTTTAGATGCGACATCTAAGTCAATAAATTCATTCCCCCCTAAGTTAGGATGTTGAATACCTTCAAGAATTGGGGTAAATGATTCTGTGGTTGAACTTGGGTGAGTGGATGTCGTGAAATCAGTAATTTTGTCCCACTGTCGGGCAACATCATCAACGCTCAATATATGCTGATTTGGAAAGACATAACCTTCACTGCGTTCCCAGCGTAGTTTTGCCATAAAACCTGCACCCACCTCAAATAAACTCTTCGTTTCTTTACAGTTTTCATGAGCGAGCCAAGCAACCAAAGGACTCACAGCTTCTGGTTGAAGTAAGGCAAGCAAATCTGCTGGCATCACAGTTTCTGTCAAACGGGATGCTGCCAAAGGCGCAATTGTATTAACTAAAATATTTTTATTGCGTCCCTCTTCCGCCAAGCAATTGGCTAAACCCAGTATCCCCAGTTTGGCAGCACAATAATTTGCCTGACCAAAATTACCATAAATACCTGCGGCAGATGTGGTCATGATGATTCGTCCATAACCTTTTTCACGCATAATTGACCATGCAGCATGAGATACACTTTTTGATCCATTTAAGTGTACCTGCATGATTAAATCCCAATCCTGTTCGGTCATTTTGGCAAAACTGACATCCCTTAAAATACCAGCATTATTAATCACAATATCCACTGTTCCAAAATGCGTTAAAGCTGTTTGCACAATCGCTTCACCATTTTCAACAGAATCATAATTTGCGACCGCCTCGCCACCGATTGCCCGGATTTCCTCGACCACTTTGTCTGCTGCAGTTGAGGATTGACCAGAACCATGTGCACCACCACCAAGATCATTGACAACCACTTTGCAACCTCGGGCAGCAAGTGTAAGCGCATGTTGGCGTCCTAAGCCGCCACCTGCCCCTGTAACAATGGCAACACGACCATCAAAGCGTAATTCTGACATTTCGATTCCTTGACTGATATCTTGTTATTTTGAACAATGACTGTAGTTGTAATGCTAAATCGTACGTGAAATCAGTTCTTTCATGATTTCATTGGTACCACCATAAATTCGATTTGGTCGAATATCTAAATAGGCACGGGCAATAGGATATTCCAGCATATAACCATACCCACCATGAAGTTGCAGACACTCGTCTACTACTTTGCAAGCAAGATCGGAAACCCAGTATTTAGCGGTACAGGCAGCCTCTATAGACAATTCATTTTTTAAGACCAATTGCATACATTGATCAATATAGGTCCGTGCAATCTGTATTTCTGCGCGCATTTCGGCTAATTTAAAACGTGTATTTTGAAATACGGAAATCGGTTTGCCAAAAGCTTTGCGCTGCTTGGTGTATTCAACAGTACTTGCCAAGGCAAACTCTGCGCCTGCAGCACAAATGATTCCGATCATCATCCGCTCCCAAGCCAATTCTTTCATTAACATGATAAAACCCAAACCTTCCATACCAAGAAGATTCGATTTCGGAACACGAACTTGATCAAAAAAGAGTTCACAAGTATCTTGTCCATGCAAACCAATTTTCTTCAGTGGTTTACCTTTAGTAAAACCAGTACGACTTGCTTCGATAATCAGCAATGAAACATTTTGTGCTTCACTTTCCCCTTTGCCCGTTTTGACTGCGACAATAGCGATATCGCATAGGTAGCCATTGGTAATAAAAATCTTAGATCCATTGACGATATAATCGTCTCCATCTTCTATTGCAGTGGTCCGAATCGCTTGTAAATCTGAACCTGTTCCTGGTTCTGTCATTGCAATCGCTCCAATGACCTCACCCGTTGCCATAAGTGGCAACCATTGTTGCTTCTGCTGTTCATTTCCAAAATTATTAAGGTAATTCGCAACAATATCCGAGTGCAAAGCAAAACCCGAAGCTGAGTCACCTACTCTGGCTTGTTCTTCCATTAAAATCATTGAATATAATCGATCAACACCCGACCCTCCATATTGTTCTGGCATCGTGCAACACAACAAACCTAATTCTCCAGCTCTCTGCCATAAATGACGGTCAAGATGTTGCTGTGCTTCCCACTGTTCCCGATAAGGTGCAATTTCTGTTTCAAAGAAACGACGGGCTGTTTGACGAAATTGTTCATGTTCCGAATCAAACAACGTACGTGGAATCATGGCAGTCATCGGTTGGGGTATATTTAAAGCAGACATTTCAACTCCTTGTATTTATTTTTCTTAAGAATTAGCAGTGAGTAGCTCATTTGATATTTACAATACGGACGTACAACTTGTTTTATTGTTTTATACTGCGCTCAGAGATTGTTCAATTGTATAAAGTTTCACCAAAGTATTGCACAGTGACGTTTTATGCCAAGATGCCCCCTAAGGCTTTGCCAGAGAAGAAAAAAAGCAATACCCAATAAGATTCAGATATTGCTTGGTACTTAAAATTGTAATGAAAAAGTAATATTGACAATTAAAATAACAATTTGGGAGGCTGTTGATTATTTTGCAAAGGCACCACATGATCATCTTTTAAATCAACGCCTGAAAGTTGTAATTTAAATGAATTTCGCATGAGTGCCATTAAACGCTGAGTTGCAATTTGAATGCTTAATCCCGCAGGTCGTACATTGGAAATGCAGTTTCGACCTGAGTCCAAACAGCCTTTCCGCGCTTTCCAAGTATAATAAATCCCCATACTATCAGGTGAACTTAAACCCGGACGTTCGCCAATCAACATAATTAGCATTGGGGCATTGAACGTTTGAGCTACTTCATCTCCTAAGGCAACTCGACTTCCTGTCGCGATCACAATCGGAGCAAGTGTCCATCCTTCAGCAACAATATGCTCCCCTAACGAGTTGATATAGGCAATTGCATTCTCCTCAATGGCACGTGCGGAAAGTCCATCACCTGCGACAATACATACATCATATTGTTGCGGATGGTCAGCCACATAATCGGTTAATTGCATTTGCGATTGTTCAGATAATTGACGTCCATAATCTGGGCGTTTTAAATAAATTTCTTTGTTTGTTGCCTTACTTTCGACCACGAGGCTTTGAAAGTTTAAATCCGTCAGCTTGTGCTGCATATCTTCAATATTCAATTGATGAAAAACAGCATCTTTGGCTTGAGCATGTGAGAGCTGAAAATTAAGTAATTCTTGAGTCGGAATACTGCAGCCGACTCGCCCCATTGCAATTCGAGCATCGGTATATTGTTTGAGTTTGTGCCACGGGTCTTCATACAGACCATTAGAGAAGGTTTCAAATTTGGAGAGCTTCATGCTTGATGCTCCTTTTACGATAATAATTTAGCAAAATTTTTAGGCATACTATTCGGCCATTGAATCTGGCGTTGTTCTTGATGAAAAATGCCCTGATGATCCAACCAAGCTGAGAATTCAGGGGCAGGTTTTAAACCCATTAACTGACGTAAATACAGCGCATCATGGAAAGAAGTGGTTTGATAGTTCAACATCACATCATCTGAACCTGGAATGCCCATAATAAAATTGATGCCTGCCGCACCAAATAGAGTTAACAGCACATCCATATCATTTTGATCTGCGTCGGCATGGTTGGTATAACAAATATCACATCCCATAGGCACACCGAGTAACTTGCCACAGAAATGATCCTCTAAACCGGCTCGAATAATTTGTTTACCGTCATACAAATATTCAGGACCAATAAAACCGACTACAGTATTAACCAATAAAGGATTGTATTTACGTGCGACAGCGTAAGCCCGTGCTTCAATGGTTTGTTGGTCTACGCCATGATGAGCATTACTGGATAAGGCACTGCCTTGTCCTGTTTCAAAATACATGACATTTTGACCAATTGTTCCCCTGTTCAGTGCCAAAGTCGCTTCATAGCCCTCTTGGAGCAAGTCGAGCGTTACTCCAAAACCATCATTTGCTAATTGTGTTCCTGCTATTGATTGAAACATCAGATCAATGGGAATATTTCTTTCTGCAAGCTGAATGCCTGAACTGATATGAGTCAATACACAAGATTGGGTTGGAATTTCATACTCTTGAATAATGTGATCAAGCAGTTTGAGCAACTCAGACAGATTATGTAAGTTATCTGTGGCAGGATTAATGCCAATGACCGCGTCACCATTCCCATACATTAAACCATCCAATAAACTTGCAGAAATCCCCAATACATCATCGGTCGGGTGATTGGGTTGTAAGCGTGTAGATAAATGCCCTTTCAAGCCAATCGTATTACGAAACTGTGTGACCACTTCGCACTTACTGGACACCAGAATCAGATCTTGATTGCGCATGATTTTACTGACAGCAGCCACCATCTCAGGTGTAAGCCCCTTGGCTAAATTTGCCAGTGTCTCAGCCGTTGCTTCTTCACTTAACAACCAATTTCTAAAGTCACCTACAGTAAAATGTGAAATTGGTGCGAACAAATCTGCGCGATGCTCATCCATAATGAGGCGCGTAATGTCATCTGTGTCATAATCAATGACAGCCTCATTTAAAAAGGTTTTTAACGGGACTTCGGCAAGCGCCATTTGTGCCGCTACTCGTTCTGTTGCATTGCTAGCAGCGACGCCTGCCAATTCATCTCCAGAACGCAGCGGTGTCGCCTTTGCCATTAAAGTTTTTAAGTCTTGGAAAATAAATTGTTGCTGTGCAACATTGTGCCGATAAGCCATAGTTATAATTCCTGCTCTGCTGCCTTAATACTGGCAAACTCTTCTTCGGGTGTCCCTGAAATCAAATGATGGCGGCTATATACTAGAAAATACAGAATAAACACCACATAAATACCCAAAGCAATAAACCAAACTTTAGGATCAACAAGAAAACCTGCAACCACCGCAACAATCGATAAAATCAAAGCAATGCTTGAGGTTACAATCCCTCCTGGCGTTCGATATGGGCGATATACATCAGGTTGAGAAATGCGCAACTTAATATGTGCCATCATCATCAATACATATGAGATCGTTGCTCCAAATACTGCGATTAAAATCAGCAGATCACCCTGTTTGGTTAGTGATAATAAAAAACCGATAATGCCCGGTATAATTACGGCTAAATAAGGCGATTTGTTTTTATTAGTCAAAGACAACGAAGTCGGTAAATAACCTGCCCGAGAAAGTGCAAAAATTTGTCGTGAATAGGCATAGATAATGGAAAAAAAGCTTGCGATTAGACCAGCCAAACCGACAAAGTTAACAAAATTGGCTAACCAACCATGCCCATAAACTTTAACAAGTGCATCCACCAACGGCGCACCTGAGTCTTTCAATACACTTGCACCTGCTGCGCCACCACTGAGAATTAAGATCAGAATAGCAAATGCAGCTAAAATCAACATGGCTCCAATCAAACCACGAGGTAAAGATTGTGCAGGATTTTTTGCTTCTTCCGCAGCCAAAGGAACACCCTCAACTGCAAGAAAAAACCAAATCGCATAAGGAACTGCTGCCCAAATGCCTAAATAGCCTTGAGGTAAAAAGCTGCTTGCACCTACTTTTGATGAATCAACTGCGATATCAAATAAATTCGCACTATTAAAATGGGGAACCATAGCCACTAAAAACACCACAACTGCAACGACGGCGATCGCAGTAATCACAAACATGATTTTAAGCGCTTCACCTGCACCTTTTAAATGAAGCCCCATAAAGACTAAATAACACATCAAATAGATGATCCACCCTCCAATACCAAATAGGGACTCACAATATGCACCAATAAATGTCGCAATTGCTGCTGGCGCAATCGCATATTCAATCAAGATCGCAGTTCCAGTCAGATAGCCCCCAAATGGACCAAAAGCCATCCGAGCAAAACTATAACCTCCCCCTGCTGTGGGCATCATGGTCGACATTTCAGACATGGAAAGGCAGATGCATAAATACATAATGGCAGCAAGAACAACCGCGACAAACATCCCGCCCCAACCGCCTTGTGCAATCCCAAAATTCCAACCCGCAAAATCACCGGAAATGACATAGGCAACACCCAAACCAACCAATAACAGCCAGCCGACTGCGCCTTTTTTAAGTTCTCTTTGTGCAAAATAATCTTTGGAATCACCCGCCTTACCGACAGATAATGGTTCATTGTGATCGCTCATCATCGTTCCTTTTTAATTGCCTTTTCTTGTATAAGCAAAAAAAGTGCCTTTCCTTGGGTCACATCAATTTTTATTCATTTGTTTTAATCAGTGTTCTGTTTCTTCCGTTAAAACAGATTCAATTTCAATCTAACAAACAAAGGTAGGAAAAAAGTTGAAGAACATTTAAAAATAGAAATTGGAGAAAACGATCATCAAGCAAAAATTAAAAGGAGTAAAAATACATAGTTGCTATTTATTTAATAAAATTAATATAGTATTTAGATTTTATACACAAATAAAATGCAATGTGACCAAGACCATGGATGAAAAAACTGATGCTTTGAATGAAAATCTAAAACAAACACAGAAGGATTCACTTGCAAATCAAAAGCTAAGATTTGCGTTAATTGCCTGTAAAAATGACTTACTCAATACCGCATCCTTGGCTTTAATTACGATACAAATTTGGGATATGTATAAAGGTTTGTTTTGGTGTACATCCCATCCGAGTCAATTGCCTTCACAACAACACATAGAGTATCCCTTTGAATCACAGAATGAATATGTTTACAAAGCTCCTATTTTCGATTTAAAAACTCACTATATTTATGGCGAGGTGATTTTATTTAACCGTTTTAAACAAGAAAATATTTTTGGACAATTGGCTGCAACGCAATGTGCAGAGATGATTGTACAAAAAATAAATCAAGAACCAATACAGTGTTTGTCCATCCAAGCTTATTCAAACCAATATGAAATAAAAATCAATCACCAGCCTGTACTTCTAACACCACGCCAATTTGAAATCATCTGTATTTTAATTCTCAATCCGATGGGCTTAAGCTTAGAACAATTACACCTTTATCTATATGAGGATGAAAATATCAGCCTCAACACACTAAAATCTGAAATTTCATATTTAAAAAATAAAGTTGGCGAATTGATCTGCGCCCGAACTTATCAAATTCAGGCTGAAGTTTTTGCGGATTTTAAACTACTCGAAGAAGCACTTGACGCAGGTTATCTCGATACAATCCGAGAGCTTGATCAAGGTGATTATTTTACAAAATGCAAAAGCCCTTTTTTACGCAAGTGGCAACAAATTCTTCGAATACGAATCCAAAACCTACTTGGATAATTTTTTCGATGATTGTAACTGCCTAAAAATAGTGAACAAAACCCAAACCGACTTTCTGCCAATCTATTTGATTTTGTTGTTGATATTCCCATTTTAGGTGCACACTATTTTGTGAATCTAGTGCGTATTGAAACAAGCTGTTCACCCGTAAATTCCACTGACTTGTATCTTGCCAATATGGCAATTCCACTTGAACTACACTATTCAGCCGATCCGACCAAATATTTTGACAACCTACAGTTGGACCCAATCCTAGCCGCCATCCCTTATCCAATGACTTTCCTGCTTGCAACTGAGTTTGCAACTCGGCATAACACAAATGTTTCCGATCATCATCCGCAATGGTATAACCAGACTGCGCTTTTGCACTCATGACACCATGTTGTTGTTGGTCTGTAAACTGCCCATTTTGAATTGCTTCTTGTTGCCAACCCAAAGTAAAGCCCCAGGTTATTGGTGTTTTAAAAGATGTAATCGGGTTATACGAGTTCACTGTGAGTAGATCAAGATGTTCGAGCTTTAAACGGTCATTTCGCCACTGCGCTGCACCATCTAAGAACTGTAATTGGGTCCCTATTCGGAAACCACCTTGTGGATCAGTTAAGTCATGATAAGCCTGTCGATGACCAAGCTCAGCATACTTATCTCCTTGAACCTCACCTACAGCAACTGACCATTTACGTGCATCATGCCCTTTGACGGGGTTAATCTTAGGTTCAGCGGGCGCTTGACGTTGCTTTGCAATTGAAATCTGACTACGCAACCCGAGCAATTGTCTAAAACGTGGCTGTGTATAGCCTGCATCGACTTGTCGCGCTACAAACTGTAAGTATAAATCGTCATACGCCATTTCTAAAATTTTAGCTCGATCTGCTTCATTATAGGCAGCAATCGCTTGTGGCATCTGTTGCGGTTCTAATGATGCAACTTCATGTGCTATCTTAGCTAGCTGATGACCATGCTGTTTGGCTTGCGAATTTAATTGTGTTTCTAATGCAGGGCGATACACCGTTTCTTGAATTAATCCTTGTTGATCAATTGCCTTAATGGTTTCAATCGGTATGGCAGCATAAGTAAATTTTTTTCGTAAATTTGAATCGGGACGAACAAGATCAAGTAAACCAAGCAATCGATAAGCGCAATTGTCACTGACAAAATAATAAGGAAAGCTGACTTTTTGCATTTCCCAAATATGTTTGACTAAAAATGCAGTTTCCTCTGGATTTAAATTGAGTTCATATTCCCAAAGATCCCTACTTTCAAAATCACCATATTCTTTTACTTTTCGATAATACGGCATTAATGAATATTCACCTGGATATTTTCCAACCAGACCTTTCCACGCATATGACCAGTTGTCTTCACTATTGACGGTGGCAGCATAGTTAATTGCATAAGATACCAAATTCAATTGCTTCTGATCTTTTGGATCAAGCCGAAGTGAGGTATGTCCAAACATTGAACTTGGATTTCCCATAAAATCCGTCGCATAGATCAAGGTGGCTTTATAAGGTTTAATTTGTCCAAACCATTGATCAAATTCCGGACAAGAAATAACAGGTAACTGTTGTTCAGTAATATTTAACTGCTGCATCAACCATTGGCTTCGGGCAGGAAATTTACAGCGAATGGATTGATTCGGTTCAGCCTTTTGGAACAATGCTTTGATATCGGCATCTAACTCATGTTGAATATTGGTTCGCCCATCTAGAGCATAAAAATAACCTGAATAGCTGACTTCACTTTGATAGAGCTTTTTTTGATTTGATCCAAGTTCTGCAGTGCCCTCAGCATAAAGTAAACGTTTCCATGTCACCTGTTCAGCCAATTGTTTTTGTTGAGCTAGTTGCAAATAGTTCGCTAAGGTCTGTTGTTCTAATGTTGGTGTTTCTGCATGGGAATAAATGGTCAGTAATGTGCTGAATACGCTAAAACTAAGTGCTATGTATTTCATTCAATCATCAATTTATCATGGTTATAAAATGTGGTAATTATAAGTTGGGATCAACTCACGACTTTCCCTGTTTCATGTAGCTTATCTTGTTTCATTTTCAATCGTATATTGAGCAATAATTTTGAATAAAAAAACCCTGCACCAAAGCAGGGTTTTTTCTGGCTTAAACGTAAGCTTTTAAAACAGCATCATTTGCCATCACTTGTTGAAGTGATGCCAATACTTGTAGAGAATTTTGATTTTCTACTGAATAGATATTGGCAAAGTTAGATTTAGCCACAGCATAGAAATGTGCCTTATCAGCATCTTTAACATTTAACAAAGATGCAAGTACAGTTAAGCTTTCACCTTGTCCTACAGCCATATCACGTGCCAGTGATTCAGAATTTTCATTCGTAAAAGTAACCACTTGCGCAGTCACTTTACCATTACCATTACAACCTAAAGTACCAAAAGTAATACCGAGTAATTGATTAGTAAACAGCCCATTTGTGGTAGCTGCTAAAATTTTAGGTACTTTACCAGATTGACCAGCCCAAACTTGAGAACCCACACCACAACCGACGTCTGGATCAGCCATAGCAACACTAGAACCCGCAGCCAATACAGCAGCTAAAGCGATTTTTTTTAACATATAATTCTCCAGAATTTTCATATGTATTATTTTTAATACAACATATGTGAATTGTTGTTTTGCAAACTATGCAACGGATGTTACACCCACGTAGATTTATCACATAAATTCAGATAAGCAAATCAAAATTTAATCACTTAAAAATTATTTATTGTATTTTTTAAGTGACCAATCACCATTTTCCATTCGATTTCCCAAAATCTTAAGCACCAAGACCAAGCTTAAAAGTAGTAACAGATACCAAGAACCGAGTTTCCCCCAACCCACCATATGCCATGCATCGACCTGACTCGGATACAGCCATATTTTATTGAAAGTGCTGATATTCTCAGCAATCCAAATGATAAATGCCAAAACAATTAGTACAGGCAACATTGGAAGCTGAAACTCATGTTGTTGTAATCTGAAAGATATTTTAGTTTTCCAGAAAATTACTACACTCCAGATAAAAAGCACATTGCGAAAATCAGGAATAAAAAATTTACTCATAAAGTTGATATAAGACAACACAGCTAAACTCAGCATATTGCCAAAACGAGGTAAATTTAAAAATGAGACTTGGTATAAGCGCAATGATCGTGCAAAGAAACTTCCGACTGCTGAATACATAAACCCTGCAAACAAAGGCACAGTTAAAATTTTAAATACAGCAGGTTGCGGGTATTGCCAAGAAGCAATTTGCGGATGAGTCAAGAAAATTTCCATACCCATTGCCATGATATGGAACAAAGCAATGACTTTAGCTTCTGCCCATGATTCTAATTTTAGATAAAGCAAACAGGCTTGAATAATGAGTGCATAAAACAAAAGATAGTCATAACGGAAAAAACCGTAAAACTCTTGGCTTCCCATTTTAGCCGTGATGATAAATGCGATCAGCAATAAAATACCAAATAAGGCAGCTGAAGCTGCCTTAGATAGAAATTCAAACAATGATTTAAAGTAGTTCATCATATGATTAATAAAAAACACTTAGCCTAAATATTTCGCACTATAATCATGTACAGTATCAATAAATATTTTTGGATGATCAGGATCCACCCACTGGGTTATGCCATGACCTAAATTGGCGACATAACCTGTTTTTTCACCATTCGCATAGGCATCATCCAACATTGCCTGAGTTGCTTTTGCAATCGTCGTGGCTGAACCATAGAGCGTTGCAGGATCTAAATTACCCTGTAATGCTGCTCGTCCATTCACTGTTTGACGTGCAACATTTAAAGGTGTTGTCCAATCTAAACCAAACGCATCTGCATCTGTCGCGATCATTGGTTCCAACCATTGACCACCACCTTTAGTAAATAAAATTACAGGCACTTTACGCCCTTCATTTTCACGTTTTAATCCAGCAACGATTTTTTGCATATACTTCAGTGAAAATTCTAGATATTCACGATGTGCTAATGTACCACCCCAACTATCAAAAATTTGAACAGCTTGAGCACCTGCCTCAATTTGGGCATTTAAATAATCAATTACGGCATCAGCGAGACGGTCTAATAATGCATGTAAGACTTCGGGTTGCGCATACATCATTTGCTTGGTGAATCGAAAGTCTTTGCTTGAACCACCTTCAACCATATAGGTAGCCAATGTCCAAGGGCTGCCTGAAAAACCAATTAAAGGCACTTGACCCGCCAATGCAGAACGAATAGTTGAAACTGCATTCATGACATAGGCAAGATCAGACTTGGCATTAAATTTGGGTAAATTTGCGACATCTTGTTCGGTACGCACAGTTTTATGAAATTTAGGTCCTTCACCTGTTTCGAAATAAAGCCCTAAACCTAAAGCATCAGGTACTGTCAAAATATCTGAAAATAAAATGGCAGCATCCAATTCATAGCGGCGTAATGGTTGCAAAGTCACTTCACAAGCAAATTCAGTATTTTTACAAAGAGAAAGAAAATCACCCGCTTTAGCACGTGTTTCACGATACTCTGGTAAATAGCGCCCTGCTTGACGCATCATCCAAACTGGTGTGGTATCTACAGGTTCACGCAATAAGGCACGTAGAAAACGATCATTTTTTAAGGTCGTCATTTACTTTCCCAATCAAATATTAATTTCGCACCATCATAACAAAAAGGTCCCACTGATATTCATTTCTTGAAAATTTTTCTCAATAAAGTTTTGAGCTTATTGATTTGAGCAGCAATTTTGTATACGAAAACAAAACAAAACTCATCTGGGACAAAAATGTCTATAGAAAAAAATGATTAACACAAAACAAATACTGCAACACCTTATAAATTCTGTAATACTTAAGCAGATTTTTAGTCATAAATTATGAATAATTCTTAAGGTTGATCTACATGTTCGTTCGCTCAATTCTTGCTTTGAGTTTAAGCTGTGTGTTAACAGGTACAGCATTTGCTGCATCTACAGCTGAGCAACCGCTAACGCCTAAAAAAGTTGCTGCTCCTGTTGAAGATCCTATCGATCCACTTGCCATTGACAGTTCTGCTTCAAGTGTAGAAGCACAGATCAGTCCGCAAGAGCAACAAGATTTGGACAAAGCAGCAAACACGCTACAGAATTTAGAAAAAACTGAGGATAAAACTTCAGATACAGCAATTTCGCCATCTGCACCACAAACTACGCCAGCGAAAACACCTACAAATCCGAATGCAGCTAAAGCATCTTGGACTTTAGACGGAATAAACAACGCTCAATGGTACGAAAATATTGGCAGAGGACAATTCCCTGTTTATGCACGTGCGCACGTCATGTTAAATAATGCTCACGCTTCTCCTGGCGCTATTGATGGTTCAAGTGGTATGAACACTTTGAAAGCCATTGCTTCATTCCAACAAATGAATGGTATTAAACCAACAGGTGAATTAACCAAAGAAACTTGGGATGCACTTGTGACTCAACAAGGCAACAAACCAGCTTTTGTTGAATACGCTATCACTGCGGAGGACTTAAAAGGTCCATATGCAAAATCAATCCCACATGATTATGCATTACAAGCAAAAATGCCAGGTTTGTACTACACACGTGTTACAGAAATGTTGGGCGAAAAGTTCCATATGGATGAAGATTTCTTAAAGAAACTTAATCCAAAAGCGAACTTCAACAAAGTTGGCGAAAAAATCATTGTTACCAATATCCGTAACGAATTACCTGAAAACATTCATTTGATCGTTGCGCATAAAGGCGCCAAACAGTTGTATTTGTTTAATGCGCAAAACCAAATGGTTGGCTCGTTCCCTGCAACCATTGGTAGTTCAGATACTCCGTCACCAACAGGCACTTATAAAGTAACTGGTGTAGCACGTAATCCGTGGTACAGCTACTCACCGAGCAACTTTGTACAAGGTAAAAACTTGAAACCACTGTCATTACCACCTGGTCCTAATGCACCTGTAGGTAATATCTGGATTGGTTTAAGCAAAAAATCATTCGGTATTCATGGTACACCAAACCCATCTGCGATTTCTAAGACTGCATCGCATGGTTGTATCCGCCTAACCAACTGGGATGCAAATGATCTCGGTAAAAAAGTGAAATCAGGTGTTACCGTTAAGTTCCTTGAATAATCAAACACTTTAACCGTATAGAACCAGTGCTAATGCACTGGTTTTTTATTTAAAGTACCTGTTAAACAGCGTTGCAAAAACAAAACAATGTGTTGTAATTTCATTATTTCATCTCATATATTTAAATATTAAACTCAACTTATGTTAAAAAATAAAGAATTGGAGATTTGAGATGAATACTTTTTTACATCACAGCGAAAATCGTGGTCATGTCAAAATGGGGTGGTTGGACACCAAACACAGCTTCTCATTTGGTAGTTGGTATGACCCAAAATACATGGGTGTAGGATCTTTACGTGTAATCAATGATGATACGATTGCCGCACACAATGGCTTTGGTACTCATCCTCACGACAATATGGAAATCTTGACCTGTGTATTGAAAGGCACAATTTCACATAAAGACAGTATGGGAAATGAACGTCATATCAATGCAGGTGAATGGCAATTGATGAGTGCAGGTACTGGTGTACAACACAGCGAAATTAACCAAGGTGATGAAGCTGTTCATATGCTTCAAATCTGGGTGATTCCAAATGTTCGTGATGCTGAACCGAATTATCAACAAATCGAACGTGATCCTAAAAAATCACCGAATGAATGGCAATTGATTGTTGGTCCAAATGATGATGCTCCTATGCACATTCGTCAAAATGCTGAAATCAAAGCAGCATATTTGGAAAAAGATCACAGCTTAGACGTTAAAGCGACTCAAAAATTTAACTATGTGCATGTGATCGAAGGTGAGATTGATATTGCCGGTCAAGTACTGAAAGCAGGCGATGCTTACTTATTTGATGAAGATTCAACACTCACTGCACATGAAAACAGCCAATTTATTTGGTTTGATTTAAACAGTTAATCCTGCTGAAATAAAAACCTCCATATGCAATAAATGGAGGTTTTTTTATACTATTTCAAAACCGCCTATTCAGCTCAAGATAGGGCGAGTACTCCCTCACTCAACGACAATAATCCTTTTTCTGATCTTTGATCAATGATAATGCAGCATTCCAAGCTGCACAGATAATCGGTTCAGCAGCGTCACTTTCAAATTGCTTCACAGTATATTCTGAAACCTCTTTACTCGGATAATGTAACTTTGAACTGCTCATGGCTTTAATCTGAATCTGACAGGCACGTTCAAGAAAATAAATTTCATGAAATGCTCGAGCTATGCTATTCCCCGTTGCCAATAAACCATGATTGCGCAAGATCATACAACGATGCTCACCAAGGTCTTTAACTAAACGCTCACGTTCTTCGGTTGAAAAAGCAATCCCTTCATACTCATGATAGGCAATATTGTTATAAAACTTCAGTGCATGTTGAGACAAAGGCAATAACCCTTTTTCTTGCGCAGAAACGGCAATACCATCTGCTGTATGGGTATGAATCACACAGTTAATCTGATCATTGGCATGGTGTAAGGCAGAATGAATCACAAATCCAGCGACATTGACCATCTTACCTTGATCACCTTTTGCCACGATATTGCCTTGATGGTCAATTTTGACCAAATCAGAAGCAGTCATTTGATCAAAAGTCACGCCATAACGATTAATCAGAAAATGATTAGATTCATCGGGAACGCGTAAACTGATATGTGTATCAATCAAATCTGTCATTTTAAAATATGCAATTAAACGATACAGTGCTGCCAACTGGCAACGTGCTTCCCATTCTGATTTTTGCATATACTTTGGTCGTTTCATCCTAAAATCCTTTTTAGTATCGATTGATCGTTATTCATTTTTAACCAGTGTTCAACCACGATACAAGTTTTAATTCGTGAATGACCCGCCCAAGTATCATTTTGCTTAGTTTAAATGTAAAAAATCCAAACCAACACTAATCTATTGATTTGGATTTAAAATTATCAATTATCATATTTTATTATTATTTATTTTTCTTTTTCATTTATTGTTATTCAGCCGTATTCTTATTATTATTTTTTTCAAAAAAAAAAAATAAAAAACGATTATTGTTTTATCTTATTCTTATTCATGTCTTATTGTTTTTATAAAACTTAACTAGACACTAAGTTGGTAAAGTAATTTTTTACCTTTAAAAGTTAAATCCTTAATAAAAACAATGTTTTTATTATCTAAATATGAAATAGCATCATCAATTTCAATATAATTTTCTTCAATCAACCATGTAATATCAAGTTCATTTAAATCAACCATTCCTACCAAAGAAATGGCTCGATTTTTATTATGTTGATTTTGAATATTCTTTAAAACTTCGCGTACTTTAATTAAATCGTTCATATTTTAAATCTCATCGTGCTTACAGGTTCTATTATATAAATTGGGAAAACTATTACTAGATACAAAAACGCCCTGTGCGACAAAAATTGTCGCACAGGGCGTTCAATATAAAGATCAACATTTTTGAGATATTTCTATTGCTAGAATAGCAATAAGATAAATTAAATATTATTTAAATTTCAAATATTTAAAACCAAGTCAATAAAACCGTAATTTGTAGCCTGTGTCTTGCTCCAAACGTTGTATTGCTGCTGAAAAGTCCATGGATGCTGCATCTGTTGTTTTAATCAGATCATAGCAAGCATGGGTTGTTTGCAATACTTGAAGTTCGAGTTGGCTACGACGCATTAAATCTATAGCAATCCCCATATCTTTTTGAAGCAGGTTTAAAGCAAAGCTTCGATCAAATGCACCATTCAAGATTCTCTGTGCAACGATGGTTTCAGACATACCACTTCGCCCACTGGAATGATTGATACAGTTAAGCGCCGCTGCTAAATCCACTTGTTGGGCTTTTAAAATACTTAGCCCTTCGGCGGCTGCCCAAAGATTCACAGCCATTAAACTATTGTTAACAGCTTTTACTGCAAAACCAGAACCACTTTCGCCCACATATTCAATGAGATCAGCAAAGGCTTGAATAAATGGCTTTGCACGTAGACAGGCATCATAATGACCTGCCAACATCACGGTCAGAGTGCCATTTTCTGCTCCGATGGTTTGTCCTGAAACAGGTGCATCCAAATAATCAATATTTAACTTTTTTAGCTTTTCTGCCAATTGACACGCTGAACTGGGAATACCACTGGTACAATCCACCCAAATACTTCCAGCTTTTAAACTGACCCTGGCAATCAAGTTTTCAACATCTGCGCTGGTGGGTAAACAAGAAAAAATGATGTCTGCCTGTACTGCTTCTTGTAAATTTACAGCAATTGTTCCAAAGCTTTGCGCATGTTGTTGGGCTTTTTCAAAATTTCGATTCCAGACTTTTACTGTTTTACATACCTTAGGCAGATGGGAAGCCATATGCCATCCCATTGCCCCAAGCCCAATGAATGCGACATGGGGCAACTCACTGTCTTTTGTATTATTGCTCATCACATTCATCTCCGTTTTAAGCACTATGCGTAAATGACTTGATACTTTCATCAGACTCCGTCTGCACTGCACCAGAGGGCTTTTCGCCGCGGTTGAGGAATAAATTTAGAATAATTGCAGTCAAAGTGGCTGTACCGATACCGCCTAAATCAAACGAGCCAATATGCACGCTAAAATTCCCCGCCCCCATGATCAGACTGACAGCAGCAATGATAAGGGTACTATTTTTAGTAAAATCAATTTTGTTATCTATCCAAATTTTTGCGCCTGCCACAGTGATTAAACCAAACACCACAATAGACGCTCCGCCAAGTAAAGCGACTGGAATGGTACTGATGACCGCACCAAATTTAGGTGATAACCCCAATAAGATGGCAAAAATACCAGCAATCACAAATACGGTCGTCGAGTAAATCTTGGTCACCGCCATCACGCCAATATTTTCAGCATAAGTGGTCATTCCTGTGCCACCGACTGATGCTGATAAAGTTGTACAAACACCATCAGCAAAAAATGCGCGCCCCATATAAGGCGATAAATTTCGCCCAGTCATGGCAGAGACCGCTTTAAAATGACCTAAGTTTTCCGCAACGAGAATGATGGCAACAGGTGCTATCAAAAGCATCGCATTGGCATTAAATGTCGGTGCAACAAAATGTGGTAATCCAAACCAAGCAGCGTTATTGATCACGGCAAAATCAATGGCTTTGCCTAGTCCCATGACATTGGCAAGAATAAAATACAGGACATAAGCACAGACCAACCCCAGCAAAAGCAAAAGTCGACGCATCATCCCTCGGGTAAATACAGCAATGACACTAATACACACGATTGTGAGAATTGCCATCCAAGTATCAAAAGAATTTGCTGAAACGCTTTTAATGGTGACTGGTGCAAGGTTTAGTCCAATGATCATGACAATTGCCCCAGTAACGATCGGAGGCATCAGTTTTTCTATCCAACCTGTTCCTGTTTTCATCACGATTAAACCGATGGCAGCGTAAACCAAACCACAGGCAATAGTTCCTCCCAAAGCCACTGCGATATTGGGATTTGTTCCAACACCTGTGTAACCTGTTGCTGCTGCTACAGCACCAATAAATGCAAAACTCGACCCGAGATAACTCGGCATTCTTCCACCAGTCATGAGGAAAAATAAAATTGTGCCAATCCCTGTAATGAATATGGTTAAGTTCGGATCAAAACCCATCAATAAAGGTGCTAAAACAGTTGCACCAAACATTGCAAAAGCATGTTGTAAGCCCAGTACGATGCTTTTTCCTGCTGGTAAATACTCGTCAATCTGCACAGGTGTTTGGTCTAAATTTCCTGTATAAGGTTTAAATGAAGCAAACCACGGTTCTTTTGTCGCCATTTTTTAATTCCCCATATTTAAAAATCAACATACGTTTTGAGGTTCACAATAGTTACGTTTAAAATACAGAAGCGCATTTAAGTCTGGATTGTGTCTTATTGCTTTGACTTGGCAAAACAGCACATCATGGCTTCCTACGGATTGACTCGAAACAACTTCACAATCAAACGAAATCAATGCACTCTCCAACACGGGTGAGCCAGTGATCAGCTCACTCCAGTTGGCTTGTGCAAATCTTTCTTGCATGGGTGTTTTTCCACCAAATAAATTAGATAAATCTGCCTGATTTGACCCCAATGTGTTGACACATAAAACTTTATTTTCTGAAAATGTACTGTATACAGAAGAAGATCGATTTAAACAGACCAATAAAGTGGGTGGTGTATCAGTCACACTACATACTGCGGAAGCTGTAAAACCTGCTTGCCCTGCCTTGCCTTTAGTGGTGATTACATTGACTGCCGCACCTAAATTGGACATCCCCTGTCTGAATAAGGTTTGATCGACTTCTAAATGAACATTGGCTTCATTGGCTTGAGTGAATTCAATTATTTCACCTACGACTGTGTTGGTTGGTTTGATCATTTGCATCATGGCTCTCCCACCCCGATGCACAAATGTTCAAAGGGGTTAAAAATATCGTTGAAAAATTAAATTCAGGTGATTAATAAAATTGAACGAAGGCTTATCCCACATGTGCAACAGATGCAATTTCAACGAGAGCATCGGGTTTGACTAACCCCACCTGAACACAGTAGCGTGCGGGTTTATCATTGGGAAAATATTCAGCATAAACGGTATTCACCGCAGCATAATCTGCCCAATCTTTGACAAAGATTGAATTAAACGTGACGTCATCCATCGTTCCACCCGCTGTTTCTATCACTCTTTTGATGGTTTCTAGAATATGCCGAGTTTGTCCCGCAGCATCGCCGACATAAACCACATCATTATTTTCATCAAATGCCAAAGTGCCTGAAACATAAACGATATTGTCTGCTTTAGTTGCAGGAACATAAGGGGCGAGTGGTTTTGAAGTTCCTGCTGGGATTACAACTTGTTTAGACATTTAAAATTCCTTATTTTACAAAGTCCATCTCCGCCATAAACTGAATCATTAACAGGTGGCAAAAATGGATAAATCATTAAAAAATACTTAGGCAGATTGACTTAAAACCACTGTAGTTTCTTGAGGTGATTGAAAAGTTTCTACAAATGCAGTGGTATTTGATACCCATCCAAAAAAAGTTTTAATGTTATATAAAGCTGCGACTTGAGCTTCTTCTGGACCTGCCTGATAACAAGCATCTTCTAGCGCGATGCCAAAATATTCCAAAAAGAAACCATCCCTCAAGGTTGACTCGACACAAACGTTGGTGGCGATGCCGACAAAAACCAGATTTCGTATACCACGAGCACGTAACATGCTATCTAAAGCAGTATTAAAGAAGCCGCTATAACGAGGTTTTTCAATAACAATATCTTGAGCTTCAGGTTTTAACTCATCGATTAATGCAAAATCCCAGCCACCTTTTGCCAATAATTTGCCTGCCAACTCTGGTTTTTTACGCATAGTTTTTAATGCATTGGATTTATGAAAATTCGGTGAACCTAAACCACCTGCCTCTTGATATTGATCATCCCAACCATTTTGAAAATAGATCACTTGGATACCCGCAGTATGTGCAGCATCAACCGCTTTTTTTATATTTGCGACCACAGGTTGAGTTTTTGAAACATCAAAGCCAGCCAGATCTAAATAACCACCGAGCGAGGTATAAGCATTTTGCATATCAATCACAATAAGTGCTGTATGCTCAGGTGCCAGTTGAATAGATTCAGGTTCAGCCTTTAAAAGTTTTCCCGTACCTGCTTGAGAGGTAAAATCAGCACAAACAATGTTCGATAGAGCTTGTTTGTTTTCCATCATATTCATGCGCTTTTCTCCAAAATGGTTTGGCTAGGTTCTTGATAACTTGCAACAACAGCTTCACGACTTTTCATCAAGGGTTGAATACGCTGACCAAAATCCTCCACACCTTGTACAAAATCATCAAAAGTTAATAAAATCCCTTCCGTCCTATCTATTTCAGCAATTTCATCCAGCATCTTGGCAACATTGTCATACGCCCCCACGATCGTACCCATATTGATATTCACAGGAGATACGCTAGACGCCATTTGACGAATATTGGTATCTGTGCCAGATGTTTGATCTTTACCTCCTTGATTCATCAGCCAGTTAATTGCTTCTACATCTGCGCCTGCGTTGTAATTTTTCCATTTATCCATTGCTTCTTGATCTGTTTCAGCTGCTATCACCATAAACAGCACATAAGTTTGAACCTCACGCCCTGTTCGATCTGTATGTACTTTTAAGCGATCATTGATTTCAGCATAGGCAGTTGGTGTATTTAGCCCTTTTCCAAAAACAAAGTTATAGTCTGCATATTGTGCAGAGAACGCGAGACCTGTCTCAGACTGCCCTGCACAGATAATTTTCATGTCCGCTTGCGGTGTTGGCTTGACTTGGCAATCATCCATTTGGAAAAACTCACCTTTAAAATCTGATTTTCCTGTTGCCCATAACTCACGTAAAATTTCGACATATTCCGACAAATAATCATAACGCTTGGCAAAATAATCATTCCCAGGCCACATGCCCATTTGTGTATATTCAGTTGGTTGCCATCCCGTAACAACGTTTAAACCGAATCGTCCATTCGAAATTGAGTCAATGGTTGAAGCCATTCGTGCCACAATTGCTGGAGGCATCACCAACGTTGCTGCTGTCGCAAAAATTTTAATTTTACTGGTCACAGCCGCAAGACCTGCCATTAATGTAAAAGTTTCTAAGTTATAATCCCAAAATTCAGTTTTACCGCCAAAACCGCGGAGTTTAATCATAGAAAGCGCAAAATCAAAACCATAATATTCAGCGCGTTGTACAATCTGTTTATTCAACTCAAATGTTGGTTTATATTGCGGAGCATTTTCTGAAAGCAACCAGCCATTGTTTCCAATCGGACAAAATACACCTATTTTCATCTTTAAACCTCACTGCATAAAAAATATTCTAATCAAAAACACTTCGCCATAAACTAAAATTTAGATGCTTTGATATTTTCAATAATGCATAGTGCGTGCCACTAAATTTATCCTATTGTTTATTATATTTAATTTTTAATATTCAATTTTTATTTTACCTTTTGGTAAAAAATAGTTTTATATTATGGAAACACCAATAAACTAAAATGGTGCAAAATGCGCCGAATTAGATCATTTCTAAAACTTCTCAATTAAATACTTACATCAAATAAAAAACCGCATCAAAAATAGATACGGTTTAATTTAATTCTTTCTTATTTAAATATTATTTATAATATTTTACATGCTTCCAAAAAATCTAACCTAGGTAGTCTTGAATATATTTTTGTATGATCTCCATATCCAATATTAATGATCATATTAATTTGATAATCCGTATTCTTAAAGAAAATATCATTTACTTTTTGAGGATTAAAGCCAGACATTGGTCCCGTATCTAGCCCTAAACTCCGACAAGCTAAAATCAAATAAGCAGCCTGCATTGAACTGTTACGAAACGCTGTTTCTTGTGTCAGTTCAGGGCTTGACGTAAACCAAGACTTCGCATCGGCATGCGGAAATAATTTACCAAATTGATCATAAAACTTTTGATCTGTGGCGACTAATACGGTCAAAGGCGCCGACATGGTTTTCTCAATATTTCCTGTAGACAACGCAGGTTTAAGCTGGGCTTTTGACTCAGCCGTCGTTAAAAATACAAATCGTGCAGGACAACAATTGGCTGATGTCGGTCCCATTTTAACCAAGTCATAGATTTTGTGAATTTGTTCAGTTGAGATTTGCTGATCTAACCAGCCATTATGTGTTCTGGCTTGATGAAACAATTGATCTAAATCTATATTTTCTTGCTTACTCATCGCGCTTATCCTTTTAAGTTTTTAATCAACAAATAATTGAGTGTTTTACTGTCAGTGATTGTTGAAGCATGTGCACCATAGTCCAATACGGTTAAGTCCCCATGCCCTAATGCTGCTTGAAGATCGTGACTTTTTTGATAAGGCACTAGAAAATCATCTTTATTGGCAATGTAATACAAGTCTGTATTCAATAAAGCCTTTCGATGAATGGGTAAAATTTCAAATTCCATCAGTGCTTTCAATCGTGCCATTACATTGTGCGATGGAGGAAAGTCTTGTAGTCCTATATTCTCTATCTGTTGTATTTCTTGGTGATTTTTTGAAATAAAAGCAGGAGGATAAAGAAATAAAGCCTGTGCACGCACATAAGCTTCTGCCCCAGAATCTTTTAATAAAGCGATTCGAGTTTGAAAACATTTTTGTGTGTGGGGATCCAAAGTATCCCAAGCATTGATCATGGTTAAACCCAATAAAGAAATCGAAGTATTTTGTACCAGCACAGCCAGTTCAGCTCCAATCACTGCACCTAAGGCATGCCCAATAAAGTGACATTTATCGATTTTATACTTTTGCAAAATTGCGAGGGCTTGTTCAGCCATATTTTGAATGGAATAGTATTGAGGCAAATGGGCTGAATCTGCATGACAGCCTTCTTGATCATAAACCAAGACATGAAAATATTGCGTTAGCGGCTCAATCTGCGGTTGCCAGAATGTTGCATGTCCACCTAAACCTGAAGACAAAATGACGAATTCGGCATCTTGTCCGTTGCTACAAGGAAAAATCTTCTCTTTCATTTTCTACCATTCGATAAATTAATTAAGCGAACAACAGCAAGAAATATGCCGAATTAATATTTTTTAAATTTTGGTATTTATGAATTTTGAGCATGCTTGCTTGAAGCGAGCATGTTTATAAACAGCTAATTCAGCTAAAGGCAGGTTTTTAATGTAGTGAATATATCAACTCATTTTTTCATGTAATGCATTCACTTTACTTAAAATTCGATCAAAAAAAGCAACACGAATGTTGCTAGCTTGAGTAATTAGAGACAATTAAAAAAGAAGCTCATCAACGCATACGCTTTAAGTTATAGGTGACGACACCCCAAATTTCAAACTCTTGCCCTTCTTCAATATAAATATTCTTAAATTCAGGGTTTTCTGCTTTTAACCAAACTTTAGGTGGATCAAAATGCTTATCAATCATTAAGCGCTTCACGGTAAAATCATTGTCAATACGCGCAATCACGATATCACCAGACTTTGCCGTGATACTGCGATCGACGATCAATGGGTCTTCAATATCTATCCCCACATCCAACATTGAAAGAGAATTGGCTTTAACAATAAAAGTCGAACTTTCATTTCGAATCAGATATTCATTCATATCCAAAGATTGTTCAATTGTGTCCTGAACAGAAAACGGCACACCTGCTGCAACTCGTTCGGTCGCTAAAGGTATTTGATAAATCTTATCGTTTTTTGCTTGAACTGTTTGGATATTCATAGTCGAGCTAAAATCACTTAGCTGTGCGTTGCTGAAATTTTTCAGTAACCAATTTTTGATAAAATCAACTTGGGATTCAGGCACACGGATTACTTTGGTAGGCTCACTGAATTGTGCTTTACGCCCAGCATTGGCTCTCGCACCTCCATGTTCAAATTCTACTTTTTTAGTCATTTTTTATCCTGTATGCTACATAAAAACCAGTAAAATCAATATACCTTGAAAAAGTTACAAATTCAAGTTGACGGCAAGTTTTTTTTGAATAACAATAACCCTATCGATCAGTTTTGATACATTTCTTTGAACAAGGATGTCAAAGACAATCAATATACTTATCATAAATCAATAATTTACAATATAAGCTCAATGTTATTTTATTGATTTCTTTGAATAAGTTCTCTGGTCATCGTTATGCACTTATTTGATTGATTTTCTATGTGGAGACATAAAAATGGCTACTCAACGTGATGCAATTCTTGGTTATGCTGATGAACAACATGCGTACTATATTCGTTTAATTGAAGACAATAATGTGCTTGGCAGTCAATATGGTTTGTTCTGTGAAAACACCAACAGTGATGATGCTGAAAGTATCATGACTACACTATTTTTAAAGAAATCATTTTGGCTGAACGGTTCTGAATTTAACGATATCGTCAAAGGATTAGAACCGCTTCCATTTTAAATTAAATTTTATCCACCTAAATTGAATATGCTTTGATGTTCAACTTTAGTGAATCATGATCTATATTTTTGTGCAATCAAAATGCCGTTGTATTCAATTGAATAGAACGGCTTCTTTATGGTTCAATTTTAACAACAAGTGTGAATTCAATTCATGAACATCACCCTCAAAGCGCACAACGCTTGTCCTCTTTATTCTTAAATACTCTATCTATAGTCAAATTGTTGAAAAATTCATACAGTAGAATATCATTTCTCTTGATCAATAAAATTAAAGCGATGAATATATTGTTCGATGATATAAGCCTTGCACTGCCACGCTTTAGCTCTAGAGTTTAAATTGTTTTGCGTAGGCGATACTTTACTTTTCAGAGATGAAAAGTAACAAAAATCTTCTGTTGAGCGAGGGGTACATCCTAATACCCCCGCTCAACATAGCGACATCCATGTCGCCTTGTGATAGCAAGACTGTTTATGATTAAAACGTACAAAATAAATGAATCATCCAAATTACTTGTATGAATAATCAGACGTTTTGACTATATTTCATTCTCAATAATTTCATTCAACACTATTTGATTATCTGTTTATTTTAAATGCTTTTTAAAAGCATCATGTTTCAAACCTCTCAACTGTTTGAACACATCACTTACTTTTTTATTTACTTCAATCTCATGTCTTTTGCCTTATGGCACTCATTTTGCTTAATCAATATTACGTTTTTTAATAATCGTAATACTCAAGCAAAGAATGAGGATGACAAATATGGGTTATGTCGCAAAGGATATGGGTCAAAAGAACAAGCTGATCTTAAGCTTGTGCTCTTTTCTGATCCCTATATGTCTCTGGTGTGCTGTTAGTTATTTACCTTTTATTTGGCATCCACAAGTGCAAATTACCGATTCAGGAAGTGTTTCATATCTGCAAGTCGGAAGCCGTGTCGATA
The DNA here is from genome assembly GCF_000335555.1 of Acinetobacter sp. WC-743. Classification (NCBI taxonomy): domain Bacteria; kingdom Pseudomonadati; phylum Pseudomonadota; class Gammaproteobacteria; order Moraxellales; family Moraxellaceae; genus Acinetobacter; species Acinetobacter sp. WC-743. The sequence continues at coordinate 45,810 of NZ_AMFQ01000148.1, forward strand.
AAAATGTGTTCTATAGTGAGGCACAAAATGCTGTAGATCACCATTCTGCACCACCACAAGGTGTTTTGGTCAATCCAATTTACTTACCAGCTCCACATGAAGTTGCTAAAGCATTGGTAACTGCTTTTACCACGCCACCCGAACAACCTGATACGCCTTGGTTTCATCAAAGCTTATGGCACAGTATTAAAATTGTTTTCTCTGCTTTCCTGATTTCCTCAATTGTTGGTATCCCACTGGGAATTCTTTGTGGCTTCTCACAAAAAATATCTCTACTCACTGAACCTTTTGTTGAATTCTTTCGCTATTTGCCTGCACCTGCATTCGGTGCCTTGGCTGTAGCGATTTTAGGAATTAATGATGCACCGAAAATTGCAATCATTATCATTGGTACACTTTTTCAGCAAATTTTGATTATCGCCAACACCACACGCATGGTTGATCAAGGATTGGTTGAAGCGGGTTATACCCTAGGAACCAATAAATTGAAAAGTCTGTTTTATGTCGTTATTCCCGCCGCATTTCCTGATATCTACCGCGATTTAAGAGTGCTACTGGGTTGGGCATGGACCTATTTAATCGTCTCTGAATTGATCGGAACAACCTCTGGTATCACTTGGTTTATCACCCAACAAGCGCGCTATCAAAACTTTGACAATGTGTATGCCGCAATCTTAATTATTGGGGTGATCGGCTTAGTTTGTGATTGGGTTTTGATGAAGTTGGGTGAGCGTATGTTTGCATGGAAAATAGGAGCAAAATAATGAATGATTCAACTTTTAACTCACATGAATATTTTCAAAAGATCTATGCACGTCCTGTCATTTTAGAGACCAAACAACTCAGCCAAGTATTTAAACATGGCAAGTCTGAACGAGTGGTGTTAAAACAGCTTGATTTAAAAATTCATAAACGAGAATTTGTTTGTGTGATTGGTCCTTCTGGTTGCGGGAAATCTACCTTAAGTCGTGTGATTGCGGGTTTAGATCCTTATCACAGTGGCGAGGTCTTGGTCGATGGCGAGCGTATTACAGGTCCTAGTCCTGAACGGGGTATGGTGTTCCAAGGCTATACGCTATTTCCTTGGAAAACAGTCAAAGAAAATGTCATGTTTGGCCCACGAATGAAAGGTATCAGTCAAATCTCTGCTGAATCCCATGCACGTGAATGGATTAATATCATTGGTTTAGAAAAATATGAAAATCAATATCCTCATCAGTTATCAGGTGGGATGAAACAACGTGTCGCTATTGCACGTGCTTTGGTCAATGAACCTAAAATTTTATTGATGGATGAACCTTTTGGCGCATTAGACCCGCATACTCGCCAAAAGATGCAAAAACATCTGATGGATTTATGGCAAAACATAGACATCACGATTATTTTTGTGACCCATGATATGGATGAAGCCATATTGTTGGCTGATCGTATTGTGGCACTCAAAGCCAACCCCGGTGAAATCAAAGAGATCATTGAAGTCGATTTACCTCGTCCACGTTCAACAGACTTAATCAACAGCTCTGCATTCAAACAACTCAGAGCTCGCGTTGATCAGTTAGTGCATGCTCAAGAAGATGAACTTGATCCAGCACTACAAAATTTACCGAAAATTCCACGTATGACACAAATCAGTACGGATAAATAAGCCATAAACGCTTTCTTATCGCATTTGGGACGACCCAAATTGCTTAGTTCTTTGTTGGACGACCAACTTTGGTGATATTCATGACAAATCGCTATGTTTTACCACTTTTGGATATTTCTTTATTGTGTAGCGCTGATCGTAATGAACGCTTGAAAGTTGCACATGCTTTAGACCAAGCCTGTAAAGATGTTGGTTTTCTTTATCTAAAAGGTGAACAATTTAAGCCTGAATTATTTGAAAAACTCCATCAAACGGCGCAACAGTATTTTGCCCAAGATACAGCCTTAAAGATGCAGAATTATATTGGCTTATCGGAAAATCACAGTGGCTATGTGCCCATTGGAGAGGAACGTTTTGTAGAAAATACCTACGACCTCAAAGAAGCTTATGATGTGAATTATGATTACCTCAGTTTGGAAGATCGACGCCCACTGGTAGGTCCAACTCAGTGGCCTGATGATCCTAGCTTTAAATTGCATGTTTCCAATTATTATCAACACATTAAAAAAATTGGGCAGCAAATTTTTCAAAGTTTTGCCTTAGCATTGGACTTGGATGAGCATTATTTTGATGCGCATATTTCAAAAGCTCCCAGTCAACTTCGCTTGATACATTATCCATATATTGCGGATATTCAGGATAAAGAAGGTATAGGTGCGCATACGGATTATGAATGTTTTACCTTACTTCTTCCGACCGCACCTGGCTTACAAGTGCTCAATAAAGCTGGACAATGGATAGATGTACCATTGCTTGAAAATACCTTGATTATGAACATTGGCGATATGATGGAGATTTTATCCAATGGACGTTATTTAGCCACCAAACATCGGGTGAAGAAAGTGGCTGAGGAACGTTATTCTTTTCCATTCTTTTTCTCATGTGATTATGACTACATCATTCAGCCATTGATCAATCCTGAATCTGCTCACTATGCGCCATTAAAAGGTGGGGAGCATTTATTTAATCAAACAGCGCAAACATTTCAATATCTCAAAGATAAAGTCGCACGTGGTGAAATTCAACTTGAAAATGCCAGACCACTTTACTCCTTTGGTTTAAACCAAAACGAGGAGTCACAATGAATCTCATAACACTCTGTACTCAACTCAAAGTATCTGCTACTTCAACATGCCTACTCCCTGAGTATTTGTTGGGTGCTTTTCGCCGTAAAAGTATTAGCTTTGCCAATGGGCTCACTGACGAAACTACCTTGGTCTATTGGTTTCAGTCTAAATCATTCACCATCGATTTACGTTTAAAAAGCCAAAACACAACACCCGTTTTGGAGCGACAAGGCTGGGTTGGCAATACACTGTGGGATGAGCAACAGCAACTACTTTCTTGGCAAATCACCAGTAATTATCAAAATCATGTTCAATGGCCTGAACCAGCAAAACTTTATGCGATTGGCAATGCCATTTTAGAATTTTCCCCGAGCCATGCTTATGTTGAAGATTGGCGTCAGCAAGCCAAACGTGGGCTTTTTCTGGGTTTACGTTTATTTAAAATTGACAATATGGATTTAAATACAAGTTACCCTGCGGATGGTGGCTTAATTATTTGTGATCATTTTATTGCCTTTGCACGATCACGCCGTCCTGAGATCCAACAACGTTTAGAAATGGAGAAATCCTTGACCGAAGCCTTTGCTCAGCAAGATTTCACTGTTCAAGATATCCAAGATTACGAAGTATCGGTGAGTTTTGGACAGCAAATGATTGATCTCAGTACTGTGACGGAGCAAGTTGGCACACACATGGAACTTGATCACTTTACTCAGTTGGATGACAACACATTGGTACAGCAACGCTTAATTCAAGGACAACGTTGCCAGTTATATTTCACCATTGATACTTTTGAGCAAGATTTTTGTTTTTCCACAGAGACAGCAACATCAAATGCCAGCCTTGCCTGGTTTGATCAGGAACACAACCACCTTTTCCATCATGCAAAAATAAGTGTCTAGGAAGCATATTTTAACCATGTCTTTTATCTATTTAATTATTGCAATTGTGGCAGAAGTCATTGCGACCTCTGCCATGAAAGCTTCAGAAGGATTTAGTCAGCTCTTGCCTTCAATCATCACCATCTGTGGCTATGCTGTGGCGATTTATTTCTTATCCCTGACCATGAAAACCATTCCAGTCGGTATTACCTATGCCTTATGGTCAGGTGCTGGCATTATTTTGGTGTCTTTGGTCGGCTTTTTTTATTATAAACAGCACTTGGATTTAGCTGCTATTCTTGGACTTTCCCTGATGATTATTGGGATTTCAATTATTCATCTTTTCTCAAACAGCACAGAACTCACTTAAGTAAAGTTTATGCTGATGAAATTTTGAGGCTTACTCATTTGCCTCAATCTTCTTTTTTAATTCCTTTTTAGTCACTTTGGACTCTAGAGCTAAAGCGTGGTAGTGCAAGGCTTATATCATCGAACAATATATTGATCGCTTTAATTTTATTGATCAACAGAAATGATATTCTACTGTATGAATTTTTCAACAGATTGACTGTATTTAAAAAGATAATACTGAATGAACAGATTTAAATATTGTTATGCTTAATTTGATCTAAACAATTAAAAGCCCAACTGAGTTAGGCGATGATACGGATCAATATGATTCGATGAAGAAAATAACATACCTTCGACTTAATTTGAATGAATTAGCTCGATGTTCGAGATGGTATCTTTTCATCTCTGAAAACTAAGGCATCGTCTGCACTAATTGATCAAAGCTTTTCACAAAATAAGAAGCAGTGAAGCTTCTTATCTAATTATTTAAGTTTCCAGAAGGATACTGCTTAGGCTATTGGGTCTTTAGCTAATTCGCGATTGGTCATAAAGATGTCTCTCCAGACCAATCCAATTAGCGCAAATCCCCTTATGGTAACTCTTGTAATAAGGTTGGATAAATCAAACCATCTACATTTTGCTCAGTTTTATAGATGCCATTCTGTACATTAAATTTATTCACATGATAGGACGAACCATATATCGAATCAAAACCATTACCTTTGCTAAAGACTTTTTTATTGGCTGAAATATCCAGTAAATGTGTACCATTCACCATCGTTTCGTATTGTTTCGGATCGACACCTGAACGATTTGCCATAATTTTGACTGCATCTGCATGTGTAGCGGGATCGTTGATATATTTCACCGTTTTATCCCACACTTGCAGAACTTTTTTCCATTCCTCTTTATGTGCAGTTAAATGACTCATATTGACCGTTAATGTGTCATAGATTAAACCCGGTTTATCTTGCGATGTATAAATGATTTTTGATCCTGCAACGGCTTTTAATGCTTGACTGGCAACAGGCTGCCAAACTGCAATTGCTGAAATATCAGGACTTGAAAACACTTGAGGTAATTGATTGGTCGCAGAATTCACCAATTTGATTTCATTAATAGGAATTTTCTGATCTGACATCGCTGTTGCAAGCAGTAAATGGTCCACCAATCCCTTTTCAACACCAACTGATTTGCCTTTTAAATCCTGAATATGATTAATCCCCTCTTTGGCAATAATGACATCATTTCCAGCAGAATAATCTGTTGCCATAATCATCATGCCTTGCGTACCGCCTGAAGCAGTCACCAAATTATCTCCATTGGTGACAAATACCGCATCCAATTGATTTGCTGAAAAAGCTGAAAGCGATGCGGAGTAATCAAACCATTTAAAATCAACATTTAATCCCGCTTCTTTTAACCACCCCTTTTCAATCGCAACTTGCCATGCAACAAATCCCGGCCAATCACTATAACCAATAGTAATCGGTTGTGCGTTTGCTGTGGTTTGCTTATTTTCTTTGGCTTCTGGCACTTTTGCTGTGTTGTCACAACCTGATATTAAAACTGAAGTTAAAATGGATATAGATAAAAAAGATTTACGAATCATACCGAAACTCCCCCAACGTTTTCACAGTTAAATTTTGTATTTGACGGACTGAGTGACTTGATGTAGGCACGCCAACCACCAAAATGACTGATATCGACAGCCTCTTGAATTGCATAAGCTTCACAAATAAAACCTTTAACCCATGTCCCATCTTCAAGCTGTAGATTGCCAATGCCTAGTGGTGATGGAACTTCAGCGACGATTGCCCCAAAATTCGCCAAAGGAATCTCCCAAACTTCAACCTCTATCGCAGTACCATCAACATCAAATTGCAATCCCGGTTTCGGTGGAACAGTATTTTTCAAAGCAAATAGCTTATAGCTTTTAGCCGTTCGGGTTTTTGCGAGCAATGTCGCTTGCCGGGTTGTCAATTGAAAATTCAAAGGCATCGCTGAGAGATGTGCACCGACCACAGCAAGCTTTACCGAGTTTTGTGATTCAATTTCAAAGCTTTTTTGATAACGATATGATGACGTGCCAAGAGGAAGTTCTGTGAGTGTTTGCCATTGTTGGGCAAATTTTGCCAAAGCTTGGTCATACCAAGCAGGTGCAATAAAAGTTACACCACTTGGTAGACCATCTGCACGAATGATATTGGGTAAGGCAATCGCAGCTAGATCAGCAAAATTTACAAAGTTGGTATACGCCCCCATATGTGAATTTTTATTGAGTGGGTCTGCTTCAACTTCACTGATCCGATAAATCGTCGGTGAAGTCGGTACCAACAATGCATCATAGGCTTGTAACTGAAGATTAATTTTTTGTGCTAATTCAGCCCGTTGATACTCAGCTTTAAATGTATCTGTAGCTTTAAACTGATCTGCTTGCGCAATGATTTGTGCAATCACTGGATGCGCTTGTTGCCGAGAGACTCGCGCTTCGACAGCAACCGTTCGCTCTGCAACCCAAGCATCATTATAAAGTGCTCTCGCTAAAAGGTTGAAATCCGTAAAATCAATAGATTCAACCTCATATCCAAGTGCCTGAACACGTTCTACTGCAATCTTAAATGCTTTCTCAGATTCAATATCACCATAAAACTCAAGTTGAGCAGGTATCGCAATTTTACCTTTAGAAAATTGTGTTGCAACATTGGCAGGATGACTACGCGAATAAGCATCTGTTTTATCATTACCTTGCATCAATGTTGCAACCAGCCAAGCATCATCACTGGTCAGTGCAAAAATTGAAATCACATCCAGTGTTCTACACGCAGGCATCAAACCTGTGGTGGAAAACCATCCCTTTGTAGGTTTCAATCCAACTATATTGTTATGACCTGCTGGGACTCGACCTGAACCTGCCGTATCTGTACCTAGACTAAAAGGTACAATTCCATTCGCTACAGCCACTGACGATCCAGAACTGGAACCACCACTGATATATTCTGGATTAAAGCTATTTTTTACTGCACCATACGGCGAACGTACTCCCACTAAACCTGTTGCAAATTGATCTAAATTGGTTTTTCCAACAACGACTGCGCCTGCTTTTTTAAGCTTAGCAATAACGAAAGCATCTGTGTTTGCTAAATATTTGGCATCCTTACATGCGGCAGTAGTATGAAAACCAGCGACATCAATATTGTCTTTGACTGCAAATGGCACACCATAGAGGGGTAGATCATCGCAATTTTGAGTTTTTAAATACTCAATTTGCATCTGTATTTGTGCTGAAGATGCGATTTCAATCCAAGCATGATCATCATTTTTTATGGTTTTAACATAGTCGATTAAACCATCAATATCGATTTGCTGATTTGCATACGCATTTTTCCAATCTTGGATCGTCCATAAGTCTTGCATGACCATACTCCTGATTTAATCATTTTGTAGAATCGGAGGCATCACTGCATCCATAAGTTCTAAATGCCCTTTAATCACGCCTTTGAGTGCAATAAATTGCTGACTAATTTGCTTGAGCTCTGAGCTTGCACCTTGCATCAACATCACCTGCAAGATTTTTTGCTGATCAAGTTGAATATGTAGTGAACTGATCACTTGGGCTAAAAACTGTTGTTGTAAATCAATTAGTTGATTTCTAAGTGGCATCTGCCCTGCATCATAAAGAATGGTTAATGTCCCCACCATCACTTCATTGGCTTGAACCTGCTCTGCAATCAAATGTTTGTTGATCATGTCCACAATTGCTTGTGATCGGCTTTCATAGTGTTGATCAACAATTTTTTGGTCGAGGGCATTGAGTGTCGTTTCAGGTACAGTAATACTGATCCGAGCCAACTTTTGTTTAGGCACAGTGCTATCCTTTTGGTTTATGGACTGAGTGTGTTTGTTTGATATACAGACCAGCGCGTACACTGAATAATTCGACAAAAAATGTTTTGAGCGGATGTACTTTTTTGTCTGCTGTTTTTACATGATTCATCGCATCACTCCTATGTAAGGGTCTGATGGCCATTCGCTATTTGTAAACATAGAAGAATAGGCATCAGTATTACCAAATTAAGTTTTTGTATTACGCCCCTATAGATGCAGAAAATGTGCCAATTTCTAAGCGTGCTTTTACTGCGATTGATCAAAATTTATGACTATTTTGTGGGCAAAAAAATGCCCCATGCGCAGTGATGGGGCGAAAATATTCAAGTCGTTATATTCATCAATCAGATTTTTTTTAAGTACGATTCAGCAATAGCATTTTATTATTTTTTAATCTAAATCTTCATTAAGCATGCCATGTGCCCAAATAGACAATGATTCTAAAACAGGCTTAAAAGAATGTCCTAAGTCGGTCATTTCATAGACTACTTTGATTGGTGCTTTTTCTCCATACACGGTTCTAGAAACCAATCCACTTTGTTCTAATTGCTTAAGTTGCAGGCTGAGTGTCATTTCAGTAATCGTTGGCATCAGTTGTTTGATTTCATTAAAGCGTTTTGCTCCATCTTTGAGATAGTAAAGAATTACACTTTTCCATTTCCCACCGACCAAATCCATTGCCATACTGATATGACATGGATAGGTTTTACCATTCATTTTTATTTCACATTTATTTTCAATAGGTTCCATCAATATCTCTAGGCTATCAACTTTGATAGTTATTGTACGCCATCCATATAAAAAATATAGTGACTATTATTTTTATAGTTAATAGGTACATATTATGGCACTGCTCATTTTGGCGCATCCCTATTACACACGGTCGATTGCAAACAAGACCATTGTCAATGAACTGACAGATAAGTATCCAGATTTAGAAGTTCGAGATATTTTCCAACGCTACCCTGATTATCAAATTGATGTCACTGCGGAACAGCAGGCATTACTGCGACATGAAACGGTCATTCTGCAATATCCAATGTTTTGGTTTAATATGCCCGCTATTTTAAAATTATGGTTCGATGAAGTTTTTAGCTATCAATTTGCTTATGGTTCACAAGGAGATAAATTGAAAAATAAAAAAGTTTTGCTGAGTATGACTGTTGGACAGTCAGAAAAAAATTTAATCAATGAACACGAAAATTTAATCGAAAGCTTTTTAAAATCTGTTCATCACTCCATTCAATATAGTCAAATGAATTTAAGTGGCACTTTTTTACTCTTTGATGTGTCCCCCTTATCTGGTCACTCAGCGTCTAAAATCAAACGGGAAGCGGTCGAACACGGTGACAAAATTCTTAAACATTTACTCGCTACTTGATAAAAAGGGCATCTTAATGATGCCCTTTGTTTTAGTATTGTTCTATCTTTAGAGGTTTTTTCAAACCACCGGTGCTAAGGTAAACAACACCTGCCCTGTTTTAACTGTCTGCCCTTTTTCAATGGTTATAGTTTCAACTTTCATTCGCTCAGGCGCGATGATTGGAATTTCAATTTTCATGGCTTCGATCACTGCAAGGGTTGCGCCTTCTTCCACAATGTCACCTGAAGCACATTCTATTTTCCAAATTGAACCGGGCATATGTGATTCAACTGCACACCCACCTTGCGGGATAATGACGGCTTCTGCATCGTCTACAGCATCCAGACTTTCAGAAACATATTCTTGTAAACCAGCAGCATGCCAACGACGACGTTCAGCTTCAAAATTGGTTTGTTGCGTGTGTTTAAATGCCTGAATGCTATCTTGATTTTCGGCTAAGAAGTCATTGTATTGTTTAAGGTTGAGCACGCCCTCTTCAATTCGAAGTTGCAAACGACCTGCTTTAAAATCTTCACGCATTTTCAGCAGTTCTGACTCGGAAACTTCATAAAATTTTACCTGATCAAAAAAGCGCAATAACCATGGTTTGCCTGCTTCAAAATTTGCGTTTTGACGATAACGACTCCACATTTGTGTAGTTCGTCCAACGAACTGATATCCTCCCGGACCTTCCATTCCATAAACACACATATAGGCACCGCCGATACCCACCGCATTTTCAGGTGTCCAAGTTCGAGCAGGGTTATATTTTGTCGTGACCAAACGCTGACGTGGATCAAGTGGCGTGGCTACGGGCGCACCTAGATATACATCTCCCAAACCCATCACCAAATAATGTGCACTATATACGACATCTTTCACTGCCTGCTTAGAAGCTAGACCATTGATACGACGGATAAACTCGATATTATCAGGACACCAAGGTGCATCTGGACGCACAATTTGGGTATAGCGTTCAGTCGCTAACTGCGTTTGTGAATCTTCCCAAGCCAACGGTAAATAAACTGTTCTTGAAGGAACTTGCATCTGATCAATATCAACGAGTTCAGCTTCAGCACTTTGCAATATCTTTAACAATTCCAATTGATCAACTTGAATTGAATCAAAATGGATCTGTAAAGAACGAATACCCGGTGTGAGATCAATAATCCCTTGAATATTTTGAGCTTTTACCCATTGCATCAAGGCATGAATGCGGAATCGTAAATTCAAATCTAAAACCAGTTCACCATATTCAACCAATAAATAACTGTTTCCTGCGGGTCTATAGCAGACACTTGGCAACTTGCCTTGCCCCTCTATGTTCGCGAGTACAGCATTGCTTAAAGTTTCATGCTCAGGCTGAATCAGAGGATGGAAATCAACAGTAGTCGTGTCTGTAGCGATTAAACTTTGATGATATTTTTGGTCGAGACTTTTTGCCTGCGCATAACCTACAGGTATAAATTTGACTTTATCTCCTGCCTTCAACTGACCAATTTTCCAAAGTTCAGAATGAATTACTACTGCGGGACATACAAATCCACCTAAACTTGGACCATCAGGTCCCAAGATAATTGGCATATCCCCAGTGAAGTCTATTGCACCAATTGCATAAGCGTTGTCATGGATATTGGAAGGATGTAAGCCAGCCTCACCACCATCTTCACGTGCCCAATCTGGCTTTGGTCCAATCAAACGAACCCCTGTACGGCTGGAGTTATAATGAATTTCAAAGGTATTGGTAAAAAACTGATCGATGTCTTTTGTAGTAAAGAAATCAGGAGCTCCATGCGGACCATACATCACAGCGATTTCCCAAGTTCGGCTAAAGCTTGGAATTTGATCTTTGGCTAAACGCTTACTGTCTTCAGAACAATACTCAGTGATTGGAAGCATATCTCCAATCAATAAATTACGACCTGCATGTCCACCAAATTGACCTAAGGTAAAGGTTGCTTTTGAGCCTAAGTATTCTGGAACGTCAAATCCGCCTTTAATCCCAATATAACTACGGCAACCTGTGCTGATTGCGCCACACTTTAAGACTTGAGATTTTTTAACATTGATTGTTTGCCACATCGGTAGAGCGATACCATCAAGTGTGACCGCCATCTCTCCACCCGTGATGACAATTTGACTATCACAATGGAACTTTAAAGTTGGACCTTGTAAAGTACATTCTAGTCCTGCCGTGTTGTATGGATTTGCTAAAAGTTGATTGGCAACATTTAAGCTTAAAGGGTCAATTGCACCTGACGGTGGTACACCAACATCCCAGTACCCTAAACGACCAGTGATGTCTTGAATCGAAGTTTGAATACCTGATTGTAAAACTTCGATTTTTTGAGTTTTCCATACGAAAGTATTTAAAAAACGCGTGGTTTGCATTCCTGATTGGAACACTTCGCCTGCAATAATATTCTGCAAATACTCCAAATTGGTTTCAATACCCGCGATTTGAGTTACTGCAAGACTGGCTTGCATGGCGCGTATTGCTGAGTTTCGATCTGCTGCTGTGACAATAATTTTGGCCAGCATCGGATCATAAAATGAAGAAACATGAGAACCGGTTTCGACCCATGTTTCGACCCGCGCCTGCGAATCAAATTGCACATACGTCAATAATCCTGCACTGGGCTGAAATTGCTTAATCGGGTCTTCAGCATATAAACGTACTTGGATCGAATGCCCTTTCGGGACTAATTTTTCTTGTGGAGCAGACCAGTCACCACTGGCTAAAGTCACCATCCACTCAACCAGATCAACACCATAAACTTGTTCAGTCACCCCATGTTCGACTTGTAAACGCGTATTCACTTCCAAGAAATAGAATTGCTCTGTTTCCGTGTCCATGACAAATTCAACAGTCCCTGCCGAACGATAATTGACTGATTGCATCAGTTGAATTGCAATTTTTTGAATATATTCGCGCTGTTCAGCATTTAAATGGGGTGCTGGCGTTTCCTCGATGACTTTTTGGTTACGGCGTTGTACAGAACAATCACGCTCACCCAAAGCCAATACCTGTCCTGTACCATTACCAAAAATTTGTACTTCAATATGCCGAGCATGCTCCACAAACTTTTCTAAATACACACCTGCATCTTTAAAGTTTGCTTGAGCGAGATAAGAGACAGTTTGATAGGCATCTCTGAGCTCAGCTTCATTCCAAACCAAACGCATCCCAATACCGCCACCACCAGCGGTGCTTTTCAGCATGACTGGATAACCGATCCGTGTAGCTTCAGTAATGGCTTCGTTTTCATTAGCCAGCAAAGCACTTCCCGGCAATAACGGGACTTGGCTTTGAATTGCAAGTTCACGTGCAGTATGTTTTAAACCAAAATCCAGCATTTGACTGGATGTTGGACCAATAAAAGCAATCCCCTGATTTTCACAAAGATCACAAAACTCCGCATTTTCAGATAAAAATCCATATCCCGGATGAATTGCCTCAGCGCCAGTTTGTTTTGCAACTTCCAGTATTTTTTCAATATTCAAATAACTCTGTTGCGCAGGCGCTGCACCAATACAAAATGCTTCATCTGCCAAGGTCACATGTAAAGAATCTTGATCGGCTTCTGAGTAAACAGCAACGGAAGCGATGCCTAATTTTTTCAGTGTGCGTATGACACGGCAGGCAATTGCACCACGGTTGGCAATGAGAACTTTTTTAAACATAATTAAGCCTCCGTACCAGTATGGACAATCAATTGAATTTTGGTTGGGTTATAGCCATTACATGGATTGTTTAATTGGGGGCAATTCGAAATCAATATAATCAAATCCATTTCTGCTTTGATTTCAACATATTTTCCTGCTGCCGAAATACCATCAGCAAAGGTCAAATGACCTTCAGAGCTCACAGGGACATTCATAAAGAAATTAATATTTGGACCAATATGTCGAACATTCAATTGGTGTTTTTGTGCAATCGGATGTTTCGCCAATGCATACATAAAGTTATTACGGCAACTGTGCATTGGATAAGTCTCATGTGCATAGCGTACTGTATTACTTTCACATGAACATGCACCGCCCAAGGTATCATGTCGACCGCAGTTATCATCATGAATCACGCCAATCGCACGACCATGATTGCTATATAAAGTGGTACCTTTTTCTAAATATATATGTTGATTGATGGTCAACGTATCCGTCGCACTATAACGTTCAGCTGGGTTTTCTGCAGATATGAACAAAGTATCGACTGCTTGATTGCCTTCCAAATCAACAATGCGAAAATACTGTCCTTTTTTAATTTCGCCCATCCATGCCTCACCTGCAAGGCATACGTCATCAACAAGTACTTGGTCGAATACACGATGCTCGATTGAACTGAATATGGTCATGATCGTTGCCCCTTTATACGTTGATGTTATGTGATGAATGGCGTGCAAAATAACGATCATTGTTGTTAAATGCGCGCTGATTTTGTGGACAAGAATCCCGACAAATATCATGTTCTGACAAAGGCAAAGCAGTAAAAAGACTTAAAGCAATAGCTGCTGGAGCATAATCCGCAGAATGATCTAAAGCATGTGGTGCAGCGGATAAAAACACCCAACTATCCATTTCAAATCGGAGCTGAATGATTTGATCCTGATTATCCGAAGCAACGTAACTCAATGCACCTGTTTGATCTGGACTGACTTTTGAAAATAAGTTAATCGTGGCACTTAAATCAATTTGCCCCAAAGAATACTTACTCATTTCAATCAGCAAACCATCTAAACCATTTTGATACATCTGATTTCGGGCATCTTGAAAGCTTTTCGTTCCAAAAGTGCGCTGAATTTGTTCAGGTCGACTTGCACCACATAAAACATCATTCCAGCCATGATCATCACGAACAATTGATGCCATGACTCGACCCAAATCAGAATATAAAACATGACCTTGTGTTAAATATGCAGTATGTTGACCTTTTAGGCTGTCAGGCATATTGAAGCGTTCGAGTCTGTCATTCGCATTGACACAGAACAAAGACACATTGGCATTTTTAGCTAAAGCTTTAAGTTGCAGTACAGTTCCTTTGGGAATACGACCTGACCAGTGATGTCCACCCGGTAATTTTTCAGACCAAATCTCATTCTGATCATGATAATGTGTCGTGTTCATAGCCACTCCTGTTCGGATAGTTGATTGACTTCCTCCCGGGCTTTTATCCCTCCGTGTAGTTCTTGCGAACCGTGAACTCTCGGTCCAGACATATTTGTATGGTACAAATATCGGAACCCTAGATCACTTTTTATAGGGCTAAGGAATGCAAAGGCTATGCCAATTCAGTATTACGATTTTTAGATTTTGTCATACTTATTTTGAGCAATATGGGTGCGTTTTAGGCTTATTTTAAAAATGAAGCGCCATTTATGATCAAAAATCGTTTTATTTAGATGGATAGATACGAAAGGTAAAGCCATAAAAAAGCATTCGCTCATGACTTTACTGAATCAAAAAAGTGAAAGACAAGATTTAGCGACTTTGCATATCTAGTTTTATTTCTCTGCTTCTGCCTGGGCGATTGTCAGCCTTAGGGCGAGTATCAAAACGTGTGGGAAACAATGCCATTCTTTCGTTCATTGACATTGAAAACATCAATGAACTGAATTCATTAAATTTAAATGAAAGCCACCACTACTTTTATATTTAGAAGTTTTTTCATCACAAATTTAACTTACTATTCAACTAAAATTTTATTTTTCAGGACTTCTTATTATAGAATTTGCTATTTCTATCAATTCATTTTCGCTTAAATTACAAGCATTTATCTGGTAATAATTTCTATCACTAACAAAAGTTAATTTCTGTAGCATTTCTGATGGTAATTTTTCATAAATAGCAGGAGTATCATTAGCAAGTGAACTATTTAGAGACTCTTTAACCAACTGTTGAGTTGATTTTTCTGGTTTTAAATGAATTTGCTCTAACTCAACCTTACTTTTATTATTTTCATAAAGTTTATATATCCCACTCCATCCCTCACCCTGGTTATAGGATCCAAAATTTTGAGCGCCTGTCAATTGCAGACCGTATTGTTCTAAAATCTTATTCGGCGTGCTTTTAAACCCATCAAGGTCTTTTACCATTTCATCTAAAGTTTTGTCTCTTAAGTTTTCTCTGACTTTTTCTAAATCACTAAACTCATTAGTTTTCACGCCACCACTGAGACTTCCCTTTTCATTTAAATTTTTTAATGCTTGTTTGATAGATGCTCTGGTAATCTCATCCAATTCATTTAAAGATGTATAAATAACTCCGTTGACTAGCCCTTCTTTCATGATTTTGTCGAACTTGTCTTCGGTCATATTCAAAGCTATTTTTTTGTTAAGCTCAGGATTTAGGTTTTTACCACTAGCCCAATCATCATTTTTCCCAGAAACTTGTAATACATCTTGATTTTTTTCATTTTGACTCACTGTTCCTTTCGTTGAAAGGTACATATATCCTATGAGAAAAATCAAAAATCCCAATATAACAACGAGTAATTTAACTATACGCATAACGCCATGACCATCCTTGTGATAAATTACAATTTGTTGCTGAGGTATTACTGCTGTATATACTCTTAATCACCCTTTAAGGCTTTGAAAAAAATTCATAAATTTTATTTATATTACTTCTAAAACTTGTCTTTAAAATTGAATCTGTTGTTCTTCGATAATTTGCAATAATTGCGCTTCTATTACGATCATCATCTCTTAGCCTATTGATTATAAAT
Organism: Acinetobacter sp. WC-743; assembly: GCF_000335555.1. Lineage (NCBI taxonomy): Bacteria > Pseudomonadati > Pseudomonadota > Gammaproteobacteria > Moraxellales > Moraxellaceae > Acinetobacter > Acinetobacter sp. WC-743. The sequence continues at coordinate 61,729 of NZ_AMFQ01000148.1, forward strand.
TCATTCTGCCATTCTCCAGTGACTTTATAAGGTCGTTGAACCTTATACGAGATCGTTTACATACAATAGTCGACAAAGTCCCCCTTATTTTTTAAATGATCTAATCTAGCTTGTTTCACTGTGATGAAGGTATTTATTTCGCTGTCTTGCTTTCCTCCATAAATTGAACCACGGCAATGACCATAATTGCTGATAAAATCAGTCCAATATGCAAAATTTCCAATTTTTTTCGACATATTGGATTTATGCTTGGGTAGCTCACAGTATTCTATAATTGCTTTAAGTGGCTTAATTTAGACAATAGCAAGTTTGCTACTGTCTTAACAGTCACTCGATTTGCTTTAAGCCGTTTTAAATGTCCGAAAAATTATCTTGTCTAATAATAACTTGCTCTTTTCTTGGAAAATTTATCCAGCTGTTTAAGAAAACCATCAAAATAATCTTTTTCTTTTTCTTCAATACGATAGCCTGCATATAAAGTCCGGCGTAAACCTTCAGGTGCGACGCAGTCGAGACGTCGAGACACCACCCAGCCTTTTTGCTCATATTCATTTACCACCCAATCTGGTAAAGCAGCAATACCATGACCACTGGCAACCAACTGGATCAACATTTGGGTCAGATCTGTAGTACGAATATGTTTGGGCTGAATATTGGCAGGAATAAACAGTCTAGACATAATATCAAGACGATGCTTATCTACAGGATAGGTTACCAAAGTTTCTTCTGCTAATTCCTGAACCGTAATTTCCTTCATACGCACCAGAGGATGGGTCTGAGATAAAACCAAACGTGATTCATATTCAAAAATTGGGAAATATTCGATGCCTTTCAATGCGATCGGATCGGCAGTAATTAACAGGTCAAACTCACCTGTTTGCAATAATTCATGTGGATTTGCTTCAAAGCCAGAAGCAAAGTCTAAGTCTACATCGGGATATTGTTGACGATATTGATTTAACAACGGCATTAACCAGTCAAAACAACTGTGACATTCAGAAGAAAAAACAATTCGTCCAGTTTGCCCGTGCACGATACGGGTAATATCAGATTGAGTAATTTGTACTTGAGGCAAAATATCATCTGCCAATTTTAATAATCTCTGCCCTACATTGGAAAAACTGACAGGTCGTGAACGACGGTTAACCACTTCTACACCAAACCATTGATCCAGCTCTCGGAGCTGGTGCGACAATGCCGATGGGGTCAAACACAGATCTCCTGCGGCTGCCACTAATGAGCCATGCTCACGAAGAGCAGTCAGTGTTTTTAGATGTCGAAGTTCTAACATTCAGTCTTTACCAGATGAGTTTGTGACGCAAATCATTGCCTATAGCATAACTGATTCACTAAAGTTATGTTTAATTATTTTCACCTAATGCTCATTATAATTATTTTTTTTCACTTTAAAGCAAAAAACAAATAATCTCTAAGATATTCTATTTAGCTTTTAAAGTGCATCAACTTTAAAATAAAGCACTGATATAACGGTTAAAATGCTCAATAAAAAGGATTAAATATAAAATCATTCAGCTTAACATGAAAACATTTCACCTAATCGCAATCCCATATCGCATAAAAACTTTTACAATACTCAATCCATCACTTTTTTATATTGTTCAACATGGCGCTGGAACGAAAAAAACTCGAATTACCTCAAGGTCACAATAAATTGTTGCTTCATTCGTGTTGTGCGCCGTGTTCAGGTGAGGTGATGGAAACCTTAATTGAATCAGAAATTGATTTTTCGATCTTTTTTTATAATCCCAATATTCATCCAGTAAAAGAATATCTGATACGAAAAGAAGAAAATATTCGTTTTGCCGAGAAGCACAATATTGAATTTATCGACTGCGATTACGATACCGACAATTGGTTTGCCCGTGCCAAAGGCATGGAAAACGAACCTGAAAAAGGTATTCGCTGTACCATGTGTTTTGATATGCGTTTCGAACGAACAGCCCTATATGCTTATGAACATGGTTTTCGCTTAATCAGTAGTTCCTTGGGTATCTCTCGTTGGAAAGACATGCAACAGATCAATGGCTGTGGAATCCGAGCAGCAGCACATTATCCTGAAATTGAATATTGGGATTATAACTGGCGCAAAAATGGTGGTGCGCATCGTATGATTGAAATCAGTAAACGGGAAGAATTTTACCAGCAGGAATACTGTGGCTGTGTGTATTCATTACGTGATACCAATCGCTGGCGTATGAAAAATGGTCGTGATCGAATCAAATTAGGTGAAAAATTCTATAGCAATGCTATGGATGAAGAGCACTAAATTCAACTACTCTGCTTTATACCAATTTTTCCAAGAGCTGGTTCCTCGTACCTCGATCGGTACAGTTGGAATCAGTTGTTCTTTTAACAGTTGAATTTGATCCACATCATGCGCTAAACGGGATTTAACCGAATGGATGCATTCCCTATCGCCAAACTCACACCGATCTAATTCGGTACCGCCACATGGACCATTGGCTAATCCTTTGGGGCAAGTTTCTGGGCAAATATATAAAGTTTCAGCCAAACGACATTGACCACAACTTTCACAGCCCAGCAAATAATGCTTACTTAAATATTCAGTCTGTAAGAGTACTTTGGCGGCAGTTTTTCTATTCCAGAAGCTGGCATTAAAAATAAAAGTACCCACCCCTTTCACAAAGCTAGACTGAAACACGGCACGATGAATCAGGTCTAAAAACTGATATTTCACCTTGTTGTTCAATGCTGACTTTATCCGTTTAGCCGCCACTTTTGGTCGAAGTTGTTCACCCTCTGCTAGCTGCCACAATTGATTCCAGAGTATCTCGCATTGAGACAAATTCAGGTCGCGATATTGTTCAATATACTGTTCTAATAGCATTTGCTCATCAGCTTTATGACATGCTGAAAGGTGTACACCGGCATAACCCAAATGTTGGCAAATCAGAATTTGTAAAGCACAGCGCTTATACACATTTTCTGGGCATTGATTGACTTGATCCTGTGTTAAAACCTCTAGCATATGCGGGGTAATCACGATACCGGCAACTTTATGCTTCACCATAAATTGTGCTCGCGCTAAAGTCAGTGGCATGACACAAGCGAGCGTTTTTTGGATATATTTTTCTTGGGCTAAAAAAGTTTGCAGTTGTTTTAAAGCGGACAAATCAAAACCCAATTGAGTAATGATGTAATCTGCACCTGCATTTAATTTCTTATGTAGTTTTAAATACTGTGCTTGTTGTTCAGCTGGCGTATATTTAAAGGGATTAAAAGCTACACCAATATGGAAACCGCCATATTGATGAGCAGCCATAACCGCATTGACCGATTCTAAATAGCGGGTTCTGGCATGTTGCCCCTGACCATCATGGTGTTGTTTAAGCTTATCACCTGTCAGTAACAAGATATCTCGTAATCCGACTGAATCTGCTTGCTTTAAAAATAATTTAAAATCATCAATGTCTCTTCCCTTACCTGCATAATGTAAAACTTTCTCGATATGATCTGGATATGCTTGTGCAGCGATCAAAGGAGCAATATCCTCATCAGAACGCACACGATCAGATAAGGTCATACAGGCTGGAAAACCAGCCAAACTTTCCCTTACAGGCAGTACCTGATTTTTTGTAGGGAGATACTCTACTAAGCAACAAAATTGATTTTGAGCAAAATACTGGGAAAGCTGAGACATAATTGCAAATGTAAAAGGACAAACAACAAAAAAATTAAGTCAGAATTATAGATTGTTTTGCATCAAATTACTGCGCTTAGACACAATTTTATCGGGCATGCAGTCTTTCAAATGACCTGTTTATAAATTGAAAACGACCATACTAAAAATTTACGATCAGACTCTTTATAAAATTTTAGTTTTTTATACGTTCTGCTAAGACTTCTTTAAGAACATTTGTTCCGTTGATTGCAGAGGGAAAACCTGAATAAACCGACATCAAAAGCATAATTTCCTTGATCTCCGTTTCACTTAATCCAATATTCAACCCTGCATGGATATGGAATTTGAGTTGGGGTTGTGCTGTTCCTAATGCAGTTAATGCCGCAATCGTCGCAATTTGTCGGTATTGCTTGCTTAAATTATCTCTTGCGTAAATATCGGCATATCCATACTCAAGGATAAACTTGAGCAATTCGGGAGAGAATTCAGCATATGCTGTTTTTAGCCGATCTACTTGCTGACTATCCAACTGTGATAATTCATCTTCCCCTAATTTTAATCGATCAACATGATTAATTTTGCTCGCTGTTTTACCTATTTCATCATGGATGCCCTGCTTTTTTCTTTCTGCTAAAACATCTTTGAGTATATTCATTGCATTGATGCTACTTGGAAAACCTGAATATCCAGACATTTGTAAAATGACTTCCTTAAGTTCATTGATGCTAGTTCCTGTATTTAATGCCCCGTTGATGTGAACTTTTAATTGTGGTTGCGCATTACCCATTGCCGTCAAGGCAGCAACTACTGCGATTTCTTTAGACTTAAGGTCAAGCCCAGTTCTTGAATAAACATCACCAAATGCGTATTCAATAATGTATGTGCCTAGATCAGGCGAGACATCTTTTAGACTTTGAATGACTTTTTCACCTGCTTCGCCATCAATTTCTTTGAGTTTCTCCCAACCTCTTTCATATCGACTTAATTGTATTTCGCTTTTAACAGGGCGGCTAAAATCAGGCAGTGTACTCTTCTGCATAATCTTTTCTCCTTTGATTTGATGATTGAATGGGTGCATCGATGGATGACCATCGTTGCTTAAATTGATTTCATCTATCGCTTGTACAGACGAAGCCAATGCGATTCCGATAAAATAAACGGTCAAAACGACTGCGTGTTTAAAGCACATCTTTTTCTCTTTGCTGTGTTTATAAAGCTGTGTTTATTAATTTGCTATGTAAATCAATAAGAATATTTTTCTGACCAATAAAGTCAGATGGATATAAAGTTAAATAGTCATGCTGAATTCTCAATGCTAATTTTTTATATGGCGACTTTTATAAGCTTGCATCAAGATGTCTTATCAATGGATTAAATTAACACAGAAATATAAATATTATTAAAATATAAGTGTAGATATTCTTATTATTGTAACATTTTATACCACTCCTCAGGTCTCAAAGTGGAACAAATCAATAGCCTATTAAACACAGTAGCACTTTTTTGGCAAAGCTAAATTGTTTTTAAATTTTCAAGATTTTTCCCTGATCCATATAAAGCACTTGCGCATTTAAATAAGCCAACTCATCGGCGTGATGTGTCACATAAATCATCGGCAATTGAGTCTGGGTTTTTACCCGATCAAGAAAAGGTAAAATTTGTTGTTTTAAGCGTTGGTCCAAACCTGTTAAAGGTTCATCGAGTAATAATAAATCTGGAGAAGACAACAGTGCTCGTCCAATTGAAACACGTTGCGCCTCGCCACCAGAAAGTTGATATGCATGGCGCTTAAGTAAGTTCCTTAGTTCCAATAAATCCACAATCTGCTCAAAAGCAAATTTTTTATCGAGATCAGTGCGTAAATGTTCGGCATATTTTAAATTCTGTTGAACATTCATATGTGGAAATAACCATGCCTTTTGAAAAACCAAAGCAATACGGCGTTGATGCATCGGGACACGAATTTTTTTCTGATCATCAAATAATACTTGTTTGTTCAGTAATATTGAGCCTTGGCTCGGTTGTAATAACCCAGTGATATTTTTAAGTAAGGTTGATTTACCATATCCTGAAGGTCCCATAATCCCGAGTAATTGTTGCTGCATGTGCAACTGTACCTGTAAATTCAAGTCAGCATATTGAAACTGAAAATCACATTGCAGCATCTTTACCTCCCAGTTTTCGCTGATACTTCTGCAAAATATAATAATTTGCGATTAATGCAGAGAAAGCGATTAACAATGACAGCACCACCAAACGCATGGCAGCCTGTTCGCCGTCAGGTTGTTGAATCAAGGAATAAATGGCGATTGGGATAGTGCGGGTTTCATCTGGAATATTCCCGACAAAAGTAATGGTTGCACCAAATTCCCCCAAACTACGGCTAAAACATAAAATACTCCCGATTAAAATTCCGGGTAGCGCCAAAACCAAACTAATACTTCTAAACACCTTGAATGGACTGGCACCTAGAGAGCCTGCCACCTGTTCTAATTGCTGATTGATCATTTGAAAAGACAATCGAATCGGCTGTACCATGAGTGGGAAAGCTACCACCATCGATGCCAAAACTGCACCTTTCCAATTAAAAGCCATTTGAATACCGAGTTGATTCAAATATTGACCAATCCAACCCTGTGCACCAAATAAGATTAAAAGTAAATAACCTAAAACAACTGGCGGTAAGACCATTGGCATTTGTAGTAATGCTTCAACAACAAACTTCAACTTAAAATCATAACGCGCCAGTATCCAAGCCAGCATCACTGCAAAAGGCAGGCAGAATAAAGTTGCACAAGTCGCAACTTTTGCAGATAAATACAGCGCACTCCACTCTTCAGGGCTTAACATAGACGATGGCCTTAAAGGGTAAATCCATATTGAAGCAGTATTTTTTTAGCTTGCGGATTTTCCTTTAAGTATTGATTAAATTTGACTGCAGATGGATTATTTTGCCCCTGTTCAGTCAAAGCAATCGGATAGACGATGGGTTGATGGCTATTGCTTGGAAAAACACCTGAAATTTTGACTTTTTTACTGATCAACGCATCTGTTTTATAGACGATTCCCACCTGACACTCGCCACGTTCAACAAATGCTAAGGCTGAGCGAACATCGTCAGTGCCAACAATTCGACCATTCAAACTATCGAGCCAATTCAATTTAATTAAGCTTTGTTTGGCATATTTACCTGCGGGTACAGATTCCATTTGTCCTGTACACAAGCGACCCTGAAAGGATTGCGCAAAATTGAACTGTGGTACAGCTTTAAACTGTTGCTTACTTTGAACTGGGCTGATTAAAACCAGCAGATTAAACAGAAAAGGCTTCACTTGGTTGTGTTGAATTTTTTGTTTTTGTACCAAGTAATTCATCCAATCCTGATCGGCAGAAAAGAAAATGTCGCTGGGTGCACCTGCTTCAATCTGCTTTGCCAGTGCTGATGATGCACCAAACACAGGCACAATTTTAATCTCTGGATTTTGCTTTTCATATACTTTGGCAATATCTGTAATAGCATTTGTCAAACTTGCTGCCGAATAAATCTTAACGGTTTCAGCATGTGATAGCGTCGAAAACAGCGTGAAAGCAAGCACAAAATTGATCGGTCTACGCATTTTTTATTCCCTCAATTTTGAATGAATAACACAGGTAAAATCTGTCCTTTCTGTATGTCTTGCTCTGCGGGAACCCGTACAATACAGTTGGCATGGATGAGATTACTGAGCATATGAGATTGTTGTTTTGCTAAACTTTTTAAACTTAAGTGACCTTGTTCAAAGACAGCACTCATTCTTAAAAATCGTTCACGTGCATCGGATTTAAGTGTGTGACTGATGATGCCATTTTGCCAATGTGGGGGAGATTGATGCCCTTGCAAAGCGCCAAGTAAAGTTGAGACGTAGACTTGCATACCGATATAGACGGCAGCTGGGTTTCCCGGTAATGCCAATAAATAACAATGACGTTGATCTTTGCGCTGATATTTAGCAAACAACATCGGTTTGCCAGGTTTTTGTTTGACTTTCCAAAAAATTTGCTCAAAACCTAACTTGAGTGCAACAGGTCGAACAAAATCATAGTCCCCAACAGAGACACCACCAGTACTAATAATCAAATCATATTGATTTTTGAGTTCGTCAAATAAATTGAGGACTTGTTGTTGTTGATCATCAACATGGATCACATCTATGCTTTGATTGTGTGTTTGGAACCATGCTTGAATCAAAGGTCCATTTGCATCAAAAATTTTACCTGAGTTTAAACACTCGACAGTCTCAGCAACTTCATCCCCTGTAATTACTACAGCAATTTTAGGGTATTTAAAAACCTTTAATTGCTTTATTCCTGCCATACTCAACGCAGCAATCACTCCCGTATTTAGCTTCTGACCAGCAGGCGCAAGTCGCTGACCTTGCGTCACCTCTTCACCCTTCTCACGAATATCTGTATATTGTTTTAATTTTTCATCAATTCTAATCACTTGCGTGCTAAGCACTTCCACAATTTCCTGACGGGCAACTGTAGTAGTTCCTATCGGTATTTGACTTCCTGTGAATATTCGTAAGGCCTGTCCTTGTAACAGTTTCACATCGACTGTTTGCCCTGCACGCACCTCACCCACAACATCAAACTGTGTACCCGCTTCTATCGGTTCTTGACTAGATAACGCATATCCATCAACAGCACTTTGCGAAAACAAAGGTAAGTCAATCTTTGAAAAAATGTCATCTGCAAGATATCGATTAAGCGCTTGGCTCAGCGGTAAAACTTCTATATCTAAACAATGGCTATGTGTCAAAATAAGCTCTAAAGCTTGATCAATAGAAATTAAGCCCTTCTCTACACCGCAATCCTGACTAACAACGTGTTGATTCATTGATAGCCTCCTGTATGCGGAATATTTTTTTGCACATCAAAGAGATGAACCAAAGCAGGTAAAATCGCAATCAATGATTCTTGCGCACCTTGTCTACTTCCTGGCAAGGTGATGACCAAGCTTTTTTCAATATAGCCAGCAACCCCACGGCTTAAGGCAGCATAAGGTGTACGGCGCTGACCAAAACTGCGTGAAGCTTCCATCAAACCGGGAATTTCACGCTGAAGTAAGGGTTGAATGGTTTCAACAGTAAGATCTTTTGGCCCTAATCCTGTCCCTCCCACTGTTACAATCAGTGGATATTGATTTTTTTGCTGTTCAATTAAAGCCAATAATTGTTTAGGTGAATCAGGAATCACTTGATAGTCAATTCCCACAAAATTGGCTTGTTCGAGGATCTCCAATACATTTTGCCCAGCAGTATCTGGTTTTTTGCCTGAAGCAACAGTATCAGATAAAACAATAATTGAAGCAGTCAAAGGTTCTTTCAATACACGCGTAAAGTGCGATTTCCCACCATTTTTCTTCTGTAATTTGCATTGATCTAGACATAAGTCCTCGGGTTCACAATGCGGTTTCAACATATCGTACAAGGTTAAACCTGCCAAACTCACTGCTGTTAATGCTTCCATCTCTACGCCAGTTGGACCTATTGTTTCAACTGTAGCCATGATCACCACATGGGTTTCATTTAACTCGTATTCCACATCTGCACGATAGATTGGCAAAGGATGGCACAGTGGAATTAACTCATCGGTACGTTTGGCTGCCAAAATTCCTGCAATTCGGGCAGTTTTTAATGCATCACCTTTTTCAGTATTGCCATTTCTTAACAGTTCGATGCAATGCGAAGGTGCATGTAATATCCCTGTTGCAACCGCTGTACGATAGCTTTCTGCTTTCATGCCCACATTTTTCATTACATCTTCCTTCTATTGCGATATTTTCCAAGGCAAATCGTGTTGTGCTGAATATGTTTTACATATGCCATTGATAAATAGTCTGTTCACAAGTCTTGTTCAGTACAACGTTTTGCTCACGATCTGACTGCAATGATTTATGTGCTGAATGTTGATGTTCACAATGCTGTTGCATGTGAGATTCATTATGTGAAACTTGACTTGATCCTACATAGTCCTTACGGATACAACAGCCTGCAACATATTGGCTACTTCCATCTTGATAAAACTCTTCTTTCCACACAGGAACCTCATGTTTTACTCGCTCTACAGCTTCTTCACACGCAGCAAAAGCTTCACGACGATGTGCTGCATAAGCCACTGCAATAATGGCTTTTTCACCAATCTCCAAAGTCCCTATCCGATGGATCACTCGAACATAAGACACAGCAAACTGCTGTTGGATTTCTTGTTCAATTTGACGAATCATTTTTTCAGAAACAGGCGCATAGGAAGTATATTTTAATGACTTAACCGCTTTACCTTCATGATGATTCCGCACAGTTCCAATAAAAAAACCAATTCCACCACATTCAGGAAAGTTTTGAATCGGGTCAAAACTTTCTAGGCTCAGTGCTGAATCCTGAATACGGTTAAATTGTTTGAGACTATGTTTAAAAGTATTCATATCAACCTCCAGCCACTGGAGACAGTAAAACCACGGTACTGTCTGATTCTAATAAAGTTTGACGTGGAATAATGTCTTCACCAATCGCGCAGGCACAACGATCAAGCAATGATTCTGCCTTGGGATAACGGCATATTAGGTCATCTAAAACGTCTGAGATTGTCATTCCAGATTTAGTTTGCAGACTTAAATCTGAAGGTAATAAACGTTCTATCGCACCAAAACATTCAATTTTAATCTCAATCGTTGACGATGATTGCTTTGAATCATGGTCTATTGCTGTTTTTGAAAGAACGAGAGAATTCAACATATTAGCCTCCAATCATATACATACTAATTTTTCGGGATGGGGAGTGATCTAACTTTGCTTGTTGAGCGATATCATGAAAACCTCTTTTTTTCTGCCAAATATAATCAGTCAGAGTCTGTTGAAGTTGTAAATTAGACTGTAAATTGAAAGTCTTAGGAAAAAAAGTAAAGCGTTGAGGCAATCTAGCGTGTACCGCAAAAGATATGGTTTGCACCGAAGGTGTTTGAGCGAAATATGTTGGATGCATCCGAGCTGATGATTGTTGTAATGCTCTAATCTGTGCCTTGAGGGCAATACCTTGAGGGGCAAATAAACAATTGAAGAAATCGCCTTGAGCTGTCAGACGCACACGATCACAAGTACCACAAAATGAATGAGTGATGGTTGAAATAATCCCAATCGGATAACCATTAATTAAATATTGTCGAGCAGGCTCAGAGGATTGCCCCTGTTGTAAGCTGACTTCAAAATCTTGCTTTAATTGCGCTAAGATATACTGTTCACTCACAACATCTGATTGTGTCCAATGTCCTACACCATCTAAAGGCATAAATTCTATAAAACGCACGACGCAATTATTTTGAATCGACCAATGTGCCAAAGGTAAAATTTGATCTTCATTTTTACCTTTGATGAGTACTGCATTGATCTTTATTTTTAATCCGACCTGTTGTGCAACACGAATTCCTTCAAGTACAGGCAATAATTCTTTTTTGGTCAAATCTTTAAATTGGTTAGGTTGCAAACTGTCTAGACTGATATTTAAATCATCAAGTCCTGCTTGTTTTAACTGCACTGCGTGTTGTTTAAGATAATAAGCATTGGTGGTCATCGAAACTCTTTTTAGACCCAGCTTTTTCAATTTTTGTAAATCATCGATGAAATGTACTACACCTTGACGCATCAACGGTTCTCCACCTGTGATACGAATATGCTCGATTCCACGCTGCACCATAAACTCGCAAAAAACATACAGCTCTTCAAAACTGAGTAAATTATGTTTTTTGATCCACTCAGGATGTTCAGGCATGCAATAAACACACTTAAAATTACAGCGATCAGTCACTGAAATTCGAAGCTTACGCTTGATGCGACCATGCTGGTCGATAAAGGCAGTATTCTGTTTATGCGGTGTCATTGCATTCATACACACATCCCTTGAAGCACTGTTTAAGTTCAAAATGTTTTAAACTTGAAATTTGCGCTATTTTCTTAAGCTTAAATTTGCAAAAAGTGTTCCAACTTTAATCATTGCGAAGCGAACTTAAAATAAAACCACTGTTGTTGTTTTTACCAAAAACTAACCCAATGATTTCAAACAATAATCTATTTTTTAATACAACAGTTTTAACTGTCGATATTGCTGAAGCTCATCTAAAGAATTAATACTGTGAAAAAAAAGTGCATGATTTTCAAAAGCTGCCTTTTGAGCGTGCAAATCACTAAAACACTGTTTTAAACTGCGCTGTCCCTGTTCAAGATGAGTGCGTATCATGGCGAATGAACTGCGCTTTAACAGACAGAATGGATATAACGCTTTGCCATTTAACTCAACATAAGCCACCTCTGCCAACGGGACACGTGCTAAAGCCCGATGTAATTTCTCAACTACCTGAACTGGAACAAATGTCACATCGCAGGGCACAAACAACACATAGTCAGATTTCACATAAGACCACGCACTTTTCATTCCCATGAGAGGTCCTAAAAAGCCTCTTTCATCATCTTGATAGCAATAAATATTGGGAATAAGTTTTTGATAAATCGAATAATCACGATGACTGTTGACCCAGACTTGTGCAACTTGATGTTTCAGTTGTTGATGGATTTTTAGCAACTGAATTTGATCATCAAACTTTTGCAAAAGCTTATTTATTCCATTCATGCGTCTTGCTTGACCACCGGCAAGGATCACCAAATCAGTTTGAGGGTATGTCGACAGCTTTGTTGTTATTGCGCTACTTTTTTTCATTCTATCGCCTCCGCTTGACAGGCTTTAATCAGTCCACGTATCTCAGGTAGACAGGAACCACAGTTACCACCTGCTTTTAGGCATGCAGTTACTTGTTTTTCATGTTGGATGCTTTTTTCTTTAATGGTGGCAATAATTCGATTTTTACCCACTTTAAAACAACTACAAACCAGTGGGCCATCACTATTTGCTATCGACATGGCTTGTCCTGCCAAAAGTGCTTTTCGGTGCATTGCACTGAGTCGTTCCCGCTTAAATAAACTGGCAACCCAGTCCCGATCAGGTAATAAAGCTTTTGGTGCGATATATAAACTCGCAATCAGGCGACCATCTTTTAACACTACACTATGACTGATATGTGCGGTTTGATCTTCTAAATTCAGCCATTCAAAGCTTTCATCTTGAAAAGGTAAAAGCTGCTTTAAATGCTGGGTAATTTGCTCAAAACGACGCCGATCTGCCAATTCATAACGTATCGCCTGAGTGGTTTTAATTTTGGTCCACCAAACTGTACTTTCGATACTGTTTTGAACCAGATGTTCATAACCCACTCGTACATAAAACACGCCTTGCCATTGTGTATAGAATGGTTGAATCATCACTGGAGTATGCTTGAATTCAGGCTCTCCTGAGATCGCATCAACAACTGGATTGACCACTTTTCCAATCCGTGCATCTGATGCAAACTGATCATTCCAGTGGATTGGTGCAAAAATTTGTCCACGGCGAATTTTGTCACTCAGTATCGCTCTTAAAACACACAAGCCCCATGCGGATTTGATCTCAACCAGTTCACCGTCCTTCACCCCATACTTCAATGCATCATTAGGATGGATTTCACAAAAAGGTTCTGCCTTATGGCTAGACAAATTTGCAGAAAGACCCGTGCGAGTCATGGTATGCCACTGATCACGAATCCGCCCTGTATTGAGAATTAAAGGATATTCATGTGTTGTTGAATGCACTGGATCAATCGCTGTTGTGGCAATAAATTTGGCATGTGCATTGATATGGCTGAATTGCCCAGAAGAAAATAATTGACCAACATCCTGCTGATGTTCTGAATCCAAAATAGGCCACTGTACTGGTGCAAGCGTTTGATATTGCTGAAATGAAAGTCCAGTTAAACCTGCCAAATTAAAATATCGAAATGTGCCGGTCTCTGAACGAGATGACAGTCTTTGGTTTTGATATGCAGATAACTGTGCATGTTCTTTAAAAATTTCATGGCTATTTTCAAAATCAAATCCTGAGAAACCCAATTTTTTTGCCACTTGCGACACAGACCACCAATCCGCTTTTGCTTGTTCAGGTGCTGCTAAAAAAGCCCGTTGCCTTGAAATACGCCGTTCTGAATTGGTCACTGTTCCATCTTTTTCTCCCCACCCCAAAGCAGGTAAAAGCACATCTGCAAATGCTGTAGTGTCTGTGTCTTTACATATATCGGATACCACCACAAACTCACATTGAGTTAAAGCACGTTTAACCTGATCTGCATTGGGTAAACTCACCACAGGATTAGTTGCCATAATCCAAATGGCTTTAATTTTCCCTTGTTCAACTGCCTCAAATAAATCTACTGCTTTTAAACCCACCTGTTGAGCAATCGTTGGACTATTCCAAAATGTTTGTACCAATTGTTGATGAAGAGGATTCTCCAAATCCAAATGTGCTGCCAACATATTGGCAAGTCCCCCCACCTCACGTCCACCCATGGCATTTGGTTGCCCCGTCATCGAAAATGGCGCTGCACCTAACTTTCCAATTTTTCCAGTCAACAGATGACAATTGATGATGCTATTGGCTTTGTCCACACCTCGAGAGGATTGATTAACGCCCATTGAAAAAAGCGTCATCACTTTTTCTGTGTGTGCAAATTTTTCAAAAAATAACTGTAATTTTTCCTGTGAAATTGCTGTTTTTCTCGCAACATTTTCTAAGCTTGATTCCGTTTCAGCGCTTTGTAATGCTTCGTTCAACCCTTGTGTATGGGCATTTACAAATTCGGTATCGGTATAGTTATGTTGATATAAATATTGGAGTAACCCATTAAACAGTGCGACATCTTGTCCAATTTGAATTGGTAGATGTAAGTCAGCTGCTTCGCATGTTGCGGTAAACCGTGGATCAATGACCACCACAAATAAATCATCTTGTTGCTGTTGTCTACGCTCTTTAGCTTGCATGATTCGTTGATACAACACAGGATGACACCATGCCGTATTTGACCCAACCAACACCACCATGTTTGTATGTTCAAAATCCTCATAACTGGCAGGTACTAAGTCTTCACCAAAAGCACGTTTATGTGCCGCAACGGCCGAAGACATGCATAACCTTGAGTTGGTGTCGATGTTGGCTGTTCCCAAATAACCTTTAACAAATTTATTGACCACATAATAGTCTTCAGTCAATAACTGCCCAGAGACATAAAATGCAATACTTTCGGACCCATATTGTTGGATATAATGTTGAAATTTATCTGCAATCAAATCAGTTGCAGTATCCCAGTCACTCTCTTGACGTCCTGTTTTACCTCCAAGCATGGGGTGTAAAACACGTGTTTCCAAACCAACAGTATCAGCAAGGTTACTTCCTTTGATACAAAGTTTTCCATAATTGGATGGATGATCGATATCTCCTGCAACAGACAGCTTTTGCCCAAATGCAGTCTCTTCAACTGTCGCACTCACACCGCAACCTACACCGCAATAAGGACATGTGGTGTGGGTGATTTTGATGTTAGTTTCTGTAGAGCTATGCAGTTCCACGACAGGGATACTATTCATTTCTGCGGTGCTCCTTATCTTGTGCATGGAGTTAACAATTTTTAGAGGTTTTCATTCCCACGCTATAACTAGACTGGATCAATAACATTCGTTCATAACGAAGTATTCAAAATCAGAGAAGTTAAATGCTGTAATTGCCTTAAACAACACTTGAGCTGCGCCATATACAGCGTGGGTGGGATAAAATCATGAATAAAATTAGCCTGCTTTTTTCAATGCAAAATCTCGACCAAATAGCAACTTATTGCGAATTACAGAAATCGGAGTTTGATCAGCAATCAACTCTGCATACCATGCACCGTCTTCTGTATCTCCAAATAACACCGCACCCACAACATGGTCTTTTTGAATAATAATGCGTTTATAGATTTGTCGTTTTTCATCATTCAACACAATATCTTCAAAGCCCTCATTCTCTTGGCTATTTTCGATATCAATACGTCCAGCGGAGAAAACATCACAACCACTGACTTTAAGTTGAGTTGGAACAGTGGGTGCTTTAAAAGTTAAACTGCCATGCTCTGCCAAATGTGATGCACAGATAAAGGCTTGCCCCCATAGTGGTTCAACCAAACCAAAGGTTTGCTGGCGATGTTCAATACACTCACCCACAGCATAAATACTCGGGTCATAGGTTTGCATGGTGTCATTGACCAACACACCGCGATTGCAACGTAATCCTGCACTTTGTGCTAAAGCCATATTTGGACGAATACCAACGGCAAAAATAACCAAATCAGCAGCCAATATCGTGCCATCCTTTAAGCGCACTTGACTGACATGACCATCTTCACCCAACAGCTCTTCTGTATTGGCTTGCGTGATAATTGAAATACCTTTTTGCTCGATTGCCGTTTGCAACATTTGACTGGCTTTGGCATCCAATTGACGGTCCATAATACGATCCATCAAGTGTAAAACTGTGACATTCATGCCACGTTGTTTTAATCCATAAGCAGCTTCCAAGCCCAATAAGCCACCACCAATCACCACTGCATTGCGTTTGGACTGACAATATTCAAGCATCTTGTTGACATCATAAATGTCACGAAAACTCAATACTCCTTTGAGATCAGAACCTTGAACAGGTGGGATAAATGGTTTAGAACCTGTGGCCAAAATCAAACGATCATAATCCACCATTAAACCTTTTTGGGTGTAGATCTGCTTACGAGGGCGATCTATACGCACGGCTGGATCACCTGCGATGAAACGAATATTTTTATCGGCATACCATGCATGTGGGTGTAACATGATGTCTTCTATCGTTTTATCTCCCGATAAAACAGGTGACAGCATAATTCGGTTATAGTTCCCCCATGGTTCTTCACCAATCACCGTGACCTCGTAGCGCTCAGGTGCCATATCCAACAGATCTTCTAAGCAACGCATCCCTGCTAAACCGTTGCCAATCAAAACCAGCTTCATTTTTTCCTGAGTCATGCCATTGTTAGTGATATAGGTTTTTTGTGGCGTTGGGCTAATCCAGACTCGACCATCTTCAATCTTGCTTGGGAAGACCAACAACTTTTGGTCTTTGTCTTCTAAACAACGTCCTGTGGCGAGACTAAAATGTTGCTTGTAGATGGGTGAAGCTACGACACGCTCACCTTGAAGATCTCCAATAATTCCACGTGACATTACAAATGCTTGGCTAAATGGGTCTTGATTACTGAGCGCATATACTCGCTTTTCATTCCCTACACGAAAAATTGCCACTTGTTGCTCATTCAACAAAGCACCGACACCAGTATTCGGTGTGATATCGTCCAAAGCACAAATATCCAACCAATCTAATTCATTCATTTCTTTTAAAATTGTCATGAGACTCTCCCTTATCTTTAAGCTTCAACTACAGCAATACGACTAAGATCTCGTTCCGCTTGTGTTTTAGGGCGAATTTGTCCACGAACCTCTGCAAATTGGATATGTGGGTCTTGTTGTTGTTGCGACTTGGCATTGATAAATGTCACAAAACGCTTACGAACTTCAGGATCTTCAATTGCAGTGCGCCATTCATCTTGATAAGTTCCAACCACATGACTCATACGGCGCTCTAATTCTGTCGCGATGCCTAAAGAATCATGTATCACCACATCTTTTAGATAATCCAAACCACCTTCCATATTGTCACGCCACACTGAAGTACGTTGTAAACGATCGGCTGTTTGGATATAGAACATAAAGAATCGGTCAATGTATTGAATTAAAGTTTGCGTATCTAAATCTGAAGCCAGTAATTCAGCGTGACGTGGTTTCATTCCACCATTCCCACAGACGTAGAGGTTCCAACCTTTTTCAGTTGCAATCACTCCTACATCTTTACTTTGTGCTTCAGCACATTCACGGGTACAGCCTGAAACCGCCATTTTTAATTTATGTGGTGAGCGTAAGCCTTTGTAGCGGTTCTCAAGAAAGATCGCTAAACCTACAGAATCATCCACGCCATAGCGGCACCATGTACTGCCGACACATGACTTTACTGTTCGTAATGACTTTCCATAGGCATGTCCAGACTCAAAACCTGCATCAATCAGTTTTTGCCAAATTTCAGGTAATTGATGCACTTGCGCACCAAACATATCAACACGTTGTCCACCTGTCAGTTTGGTATATAAACCATATTCTTTGGCAATTTGACCAATGGCAATTAAACCATCTGGCGTTACTTCACCACCTGCCATACGTGGTACGACAGAATAAGAGCCGTCTTTTTGGATATTTCCCAGATAATAGTCATTGCTGTCTTGTAGTCCTGCATGATTTGCTTTCAATATAAAATCATTCCAGCAAGAAGCTAAAATATTGGCGACTGTCGGTTTACAAATATCACAGCCCAAACCATGTCCATACTGTTGAATCAAATCATCAAAGCTTTTAATTTCATTGACCCGAACTAAGTGATACAGCTCTTGACGGGAGTAAGCAAAATGCTCACAAAGATGGTTATTGACTGTGACGCCTTGACGCTGTAACTCTGATTTTAAAACTTGTGTAACTAAAGGTGCGCAGCCACCACATGCCGTTGCAGCTTTGGTGCATTTTTTCAACGCACCTAATGAAGTCGATCCATCAGCGATTGCTTGACATATATCTGCCTTAAATACGTTATTACACGAACAAATAGTGGCACTATCAGGCAATAGATCGACTCCACTCCCACCTGCTTTCGCAGCAGACTGAGCATATCCCGGCATGATTAAGCTTTCTGGATTTTCTGGAACAGCCAAGCCATTCAGCATCATTTGCAATAAATCATTATATTCTTTGGCGCAGCCCACCAGTACTGCACCTAATAATTGTGTTTTCTCAGCATTGACGACGATTTTTTTATAAACCATCGCATCTTCATCTGCGTAGAAGTAGCTTAAAGCATTCGGTGTCATAGCATGCGCATCGCCCACGGATGCAACATCTACTCCCATCAGTTTTAACTTGGTGCTCATGTCTGCACCAGCAAAGGCACCACAACTTTGTTGCATCACGTGTTTGGCTGCAATACGTGCCATATCATAACCAGGCGCAACCAAACCATAAATTTTATTATTCCATAATGCACATTCACCAATCGCATAAATGTCTGGATCAGAACTTTGGCAATAGTCATTAATCACAATACCACCACGTTCCCCCAACACTAAACCACTTTGACGGGCTAATTCGTCACGTGGGCGAATTCCTGCTGAGAATAAAATAATGTCTGTTTCTAGTTCAGAGCCATCACCAAATTTCATCAAGTGCGTGCTGTTTTGACCTGCTTCAATCGCAGAAGTGGCTTTTTGGGTATGCACTTTTACACCCAAGTTTTCGATTTTTGCCCGTAAGACCTTACCGCCTAAATCATCAATTTGAACAGCCATGAGACGAGGTGCAAACTCAACCACATGCGTTTCAAGGTCTAAATCTCTTAAAGCTTTTGCTGCTTCAAGACCAAGCAAACCACCACCAATAACAACACCTGATTTGGCATTTAAACTCGCTGCTCGAATTGCATCCAAGTCATCAATGGTTCGATAGACAAAACAGTTTTCGCGTTCATTTCCCGGAATAGGTGGGACAAATGCATAAGAACCTGTGGCAAGTACCAATTTATCATAGGCAATGACATCTCCCTGATTGGTGGTGATACGTTTATTAACTGTATCAATTGCGATGGCTTTGGTACTTAAACGAAGATCTATGCCATAAGCATCAGCAAAGTCTGTGCGACAAAGGGTTAAATCTTTTGCTGATTTTCCAGTGAAATATTCTGTTAAATGCACCCGATCATAAGCGAGGCGTGGTTCTTCTGCCAAAATCGTAATTTCAATTTCATCACCCGCATGTTCCAACACAGATTCAATAAATTTGTGCCCAACCATTCCATGACCAATCATGACAAGTTTCATCTTCATTCTCCTCAATTCACTTTTGCTTTTGTTATTTGTGATTCAATTAAGCCGCACTGTTGTGTTTAATATTTGTGGTCGCATTTTGTTCCATGCTATTGCGTTCAAGTACAGCGGCTTCAAATAACTTTTGCTCTTTCTCTTTATGTTCAACTGAGAAGCGGATCATCAACACACAACTTGCAGCGATCACCACTAAACCGCCCAATACCATCAATGTGGTTTGAATATCCAACATGCCTTTTAATAAAAAACCCGCTGCAACTGCGCCCACATTTCCACCAGCACCAATGATTCCAGCAACACCACCCAATGCATCACGATCGATAAATGGCACCAGTGCATAGGTTGCACCACAAGCCATATGGGTAAATAAAGCAAATACTGTCATTGCAAGGATCGCTAAAATCGCTGTATTCATTTGTGAAAACACGATGAGAAAAACACCTTCCATCAAGATCATGGCGAACAGCACTTTCGTACGCCCGTCTAAACCTTTCTTGGACGCAACTTTGTCTGAAACAATGCCACCGAAGGCACGTGCAAAGAGTGCCAATAAACCAAAGATACCTGCCGCCATTCCTGCTTCTTTTAAACCAAATTTAAAATGGTCTACGTAATACATTGCGACAATGTTATGGATGAAAATTTCTATCCCAAAGCATGCTGCATAAGCACCAAATAAGATCCACACTCGATAGTTTTTTGCAGCATGTATTAAAATCGCCATACCGCCTTTCTTGTCACTGCCTACCTGTAGTCCTTGTGCACGGAGTTCTTTAAAATTCCCTTGTGGTGCATCTTGCGTGAACTTCCAGTACATCGCCCCAACAATCAGCATCAGCACACCCGGTACAACCAGTGCAACTCTCCACCCCATCGCTTGCTCTACACCAAACATAACTAATGCAGCGAGCATCAACGGCATCAATGCTTGAGTTGCACCACCACCTGCATTTCCCCAACCTGCGGTTGTTGCATTTGCTGTACCTACGACATTTGGGGCAAACATGATACTGGTGTGGTATTGCGTGATGACAAAGCTGGCACCAATTGCACCAATCAATAATCGAAAAAATAAAAAGGACTCATAACTATTTGCAGAAGCTACACCAAAAACTGGAATACTGCCGATAATCAACAATGCCGTATATGTTTTACGTGGACCGTATTTATCACATAAGGGTCCAACGATCAGACGGACTAAAATAGTGATGGCAACAGCAGCAATATTGATATTGGCGATTTGATCTTTGGTTAAATGAAATTCACCCGCAATCACAGGCATTAAAGGTGCACAGGCAAACCATGCAAAAAAACAGACAAAAAAAGCGAGCCAACTCATATGGAAGGCTCGCATTGCTGCGCTGCTGAAACTAAACAGATTAATTTTTGTTGCTTTTTTAGCATCTAAATTTGAAGACATAGCTTCGATCTCCTGAACTGAACGCATACAAGTTGCTGCTATGCACAAGGCATATCAGTAACGATCAGAACGGACGTCGTTGGCCGTCTTACAAATTTTGAAAGTCTTCTTTGACTTGCTCAGATATAAGCATAGTTCGTGCCAATATTTTTAAACCACTGTTTTTAAATTTAATTTAATTCCTTTAGGTTTTATTAAATAAAAATAATCATGACTTCAGAATTAAAATATAAAGACCTAAACACTGATCTCCCCTTTATATTCATTGCACATGCATGTTTAGAATGCAATTTGCTTCAATAGAGTGCATTTTATTTTTCCCTTTTTCCAATTCATCATCCACAAACCAATCCATCATCCATAAACAAGTCAGAGTGCTGTAAAAGATTTGGCATCTTAATTGCTTATCATTGAGTGAATCTTTATGTCTAGACACACTCAAGTCGTTGCATGTCAAAATTAAAAATTGCACTCATTGATGATGATATAGAACGCGCATCTTTTATCAGATCATCGTTAATCGAACATGGCTTCGAGGTTGTTGCTTGCCTAATGATTGACCATTTAAATAGTACAGACTTACAACAGTTACATGCTGATATAATTTTGCTCGATATGGATCATCCTCATCGTGACATCATCGAAAGTTGCGTCAGTCAGTTTGATTTACCGACTGTTTTATTTACCAAAAATTCGCAAAAAGACACCATAAAAAGTGCCATTGAAGCAGGTGTAACTGCCTACATCGTGGATGGAATCGATCCTGAAAAATTAGAAAGTATTTTAGAGATATCAATCGAACAATTTAAAAAACACAAAAAATTGCTCAAAGATTTAAACGAGACCAAATGCAAACTTGCAGACCGTAAAGATATTGAAAAAGCCAAAATAATGTTGATGCACATGCATCAAATCGAAGAGGAAAAAGCATTCAGTTTATTGCGTAAAAATGCCATGAGTCATCGCATGACAATGGGCGAAATGGCACGAAAATTAATTGAAGCTCAAGCGTTGCTTCAATCCCAATTTAAGGAATAACCTATGCAAGCACTTGAAAAAACTGATATTCAATTAGGTTATATTCCACTATTGGACTGTACCGCAATCCTTTGGGCACAGCATCAAGGCTATTTCACGGCGCAAGGTTTAAATGTCACATTGGTCAAAGAGCCATCTTGGGCAAGTCTGCGTGACCGTTTGGCTTTTGGTCTTTTAGATGCAGCACATTGTTTATCGGCAATGCTTCCAGCCGCTGCAACAGGCAATGATCAATTGGGAATTCCTTTACAAAGCACATTAGTACTCAGCACCAATCGCGCATTTATCAGTTTGAGTCAAAAGCTCTGTTATGATTTAGACATCTCTGCTCAAGACACACCACAACAGTCTGCAAGGAAAATTGTTGATTCAATCAAACAAGGTCATCAAATCCAATTGGCGCATGTATTTAAACAGTCTATTCACCACTATTGCTTAAGAGAATGGTTAGCTTTGGCAGATTTAGACATTGCAAAAACACATCAACTGTTAACGCTCCCCCCACCTTATATGGTTGATGCCATTTCAACTCAACTGATTGATGGCTTTTGTGTTGGTGAGCCTTGGAATATTCAAGCACAAATTCAAGGTCATGGTCTGGTCATTGCGGAAAGCAAGCAAATTATTCCTGAAGTTGCAGACAAAGTTTTAGCAACGACGCAAGAATGGGCACAAACACATCCTCATACGTTACATGCACTTGAAGTTGCCATTCAACAAGCACAACAAGACTTGAGATCACTTGAATCCCTTCAACAAGTCTGGCAAATGTTAGAACACAGTGAAATTATACGTTTTAATTGTTCTGATTTGACTCATACCCAAGCCTTTTATAAGATTCAAAATATTATTCGATCTTTTGGAATGCAAGATGCACCCAAAGCTGAAGATTTTGAATGGATATTGCAACAGATGTGTGCGTGGGAAAATTTAAAATTGGATCAATCACAAATTAAAGCAATTGCTGTTCAATGTGTAGGAAAAGTATCTTAAATTCCTAGATCAATGACCTCGTGAAATACACAAGTTTTTTATATATGTATGCATATGAGGCTTATTTAACCTATCACCCAAAAGGATAAATACAATTATTTGTTCTCGCCCCCTGAACATTCACAAAATTCTTTCAGCACGAGACTTTAAAATGAGACTCATGCTGAGAGGAATGGATTAATACTTAAACTTCACATTTAAGCGCACCATCATTGGATCACCCCAATTGACCAATTGAGCATTCGGTGTCGTTCCGGCTAGATATTCTCGATCAAATAAATTTTTAATACTCAGCCCTGCACCCCAATTTTTAGCCTCATATCCTGCATTGACATCAAATAATGCATAACTTGGTAGATAGACGAAGTCAGCATTACGTTGTGCAGTTCGAGAACTTTGATAACGAATGCCAGCACCAATATTCCAACCTAATTTATCTGGACTAAAATAATATTGAGTCGACAATGAACTGGCATATTTAGGCACATGGTTACTACGCTTACCAATGTCGCTGCTGATCACACTTTCAGTCACTTTTGCGGTTGGGATATAACTGTAATTCGCTGAAATATTCCATTGATTGGTGATTGCTGCTGCTATTTCAGCTTCAAACCCTTTAGTGACTTGTTCACCTGTTTGAATCGAAAAATTTCCTGAAGCATCTGTTTCTGTGACATTTCTGCGGGTTAAATCATAATAGGCAACATAACCTTGTAAACGCTGATCAAGTGCTTGTAATTTAACACCAACCTCGGCTTGTTTACCCTTTTCAGGATTCAGTAATTGTCCATTTTCTCCTACATCGGTCACAGGCATAAATGAAGTAGAGTAGCTGATGTAAGGAGCAAACATATCATTGATACGATACATCACTGAACCACTACCAGTAAATGCACGATCTGAATTCTTAGTGCTGGTATTTTTTAAAACATTTTCAATTTCGATTTGTGTCCAATCATGACGACCTGATAGCCCGATAATCCAATGATCATCCACCTTAATGGTATTGCGGAGATAGAGCCCTGCGTACTGACTATAAGTCAATGCTTGAGTTGGCGTACCTAATTTTGTGCTGGTGATTCCATAGACAGGACGATCTGCATTAAAAGCATTAATGGTATCTGTTCGACGTGCATAATCACTTCGTTCACGCATCATATCGACCCCAACCATCACATCATAATTGACCTTTCCAAGATCAAAATTACGTTGCAAATTGTTGTCTAAGGTATAGTTCAAGTCCTGTTTATCTTGGTTGTTAATTGCACGTTTAATTGTTGGTAATGTATTGCTTCCCGATGCCAATATCGGATTACCCTGTGTATCTGTTTTAGTAATGGCAAAGTTCTGTTTAAACACCCAGTCATTGTCAAAATAATGGGCATAATTTGCACCGAGACGATAAACATCAACATCATAACCATGATCAGGTTCACCAAAAAATAGGCTTGATGGATAGTTTTTATAATTGCCTTTGCTATATGGAATACCTTGTTGACGAATATATTCACGATGTTGATAACTGGCAATGACAGAAAGATCGTTTTTATCACCTAAGTCAAAATTGTAAGATGGTGCGATATATTGATTTTTAAAATAAACATGATCTGTAGGGTCATCCTGATCAGATACTCGTCCGACAACTCGAAAAGCACCTTTTGCACTATTATTGGGTGCATAGTTAAGATCAAATGTCCCTTCTTTTAAACCATAACTTCCATAACTCAGTGTTGCTTTATAGGCTGTTTCAGCTTGTGGACGCTTAGTCGTTAAATTTACCAGTCCTCCAGGCAAGGCAAGTCCAAAGCCTACGGAAGTTGGTCCTTTGACTACTTCGATGGATTCTAAACCCGAAATATCTTCAGCACGCAAAACATTATCAGATGCCTGTATCCGTAGACCATCAATAAAAGTTTGCGAACTTGAAATCTGCCCACGAATAATAAAGTCATCCCACCCACGGCGACCATATTGTCCTGACGTGACCCCTGCCACACCTTCCAATGCCTCAGCCACAGTTTTCGCTTGCTTTTGTTCAATCTGTTGCTGACCGATTGCACTAATCGACTGAGCTGTTTCAAATAAAGGCGTATTCGATCTTAAAACAGCATTTGCTGTTTTTGCTGCATAAGGCTGCTGATTATTTTCTGCTTGAACCGTAATGGTGGGGAGTTTCTGAGTATCTGCATGCTGTTCAAGACCAACTTCAGTTTGTGCATAGGCAGTACTTGCCATGATGGCAAGCACAGAAAATGTCAGGGAGGATTTATTAAATTGCATTAAACAACAGCCAAAAAAATTTAATCGCAATTATAATCATTTTCATTTAAATTTCTAATAATTTTACATGAAAAACTGACTTTTAATATCGTTAAATTTAGCCCTTTAAATAAAATATAGAAATGCTAAGTTATTGACATATTCTTAGTCATTATTGAACTCAGGGCATATCTTGAATCGTATCTAACACCTAGTCATGAGTTTAAAGATATGCCCATTCCAAGGGTTTTAGTCTATTCTGTTCTAATTGATTTATATTAATTGTAAAAAAGATCTGTCAAATTTTCTAAGCTTTTAATTACTCTATCCATGATTGTTTTTGATCCACTTTAGCAAATATCTATTTTGACTGATTTCTAGACTCCAAAAAAATAAAGATCAAAAAAGCAATCCAATCACCCACTTTTATTCAATCATCAAAATTTGATTATCAAAAATATCTTTATAAAAAACTTAAAACACATCATTTTAAATTTATTCTTTAAATAAAAATTCAACAATTTCATCAATATTTTTTGACTAAAATTTAACTAAACATTGACTCAATTAAGTTGACAATATTTGATATGATGCATATAGTTAGCCACCATACTATATGGTAGCTAACAAAATGAAGCTAGAACAAAAATACCGAGCCCTCTTGGATGAAGCGAGCAAACAAAACATTGCGAACCTTGAAAGTATAAAACTATGTTTTCAAACCCTTTCACTCGCATCTTTGATTGATCATGACTGTGCAATGCAACTTGCCCCACATGGTTTAACCGAAGGTCGTTTTATCGTTCTATTCTTATTAGATGCATCACCTCAAGGTTTAGCTCCAAAAGATATTGCTGATAAAGCAGGTATTACGCGTGCAACAGTGACTGGTTTGTTGGATGGATTAGAACGGGATGAACTCATCATACGTCATGCTGACCATGATGACCGACGTGCTTTAAAGATTCATCTGACCAAGCAAGGCAAACAAACAGCGAAAACTGTGTTTGAACAACATAGTCGTTGGATTGCACAGATTTTTGGCAACTTAACGATACAAGAACGCATACAGCTCACTGCGCTTTTGGAAAAAGTGAGTCAAAACCTGATTCATGAAAAAGAAGCTTAAAACATCAAAATCAAATCACGCACAATTAAAATTTTAAAACCACCGAAGAAAGGAAAAATTATATGTATCATTATCTCGTTGAATTATATACACCAAATACCACTTGGCAGACACTTCCAAATGAACAACGAATGGAATATCTGAGTAAAGTTGGCGAGGCTTTAGGAAACTTATCAAGTATGGGGGTTGAAGTTTTGACTCTGACGGAAACCATTTCTCCAATTGACCAAAGTACAGCTCATCAATATTTAGGAATTTGGCGTTTTTCCAATTCACAAGCGCGCGAAGCACTCCTTGATGGTATTCGTGCCAGTGGTTGGTATCAATATTTTGACCATGTGAATGCTGCAGGTGCTGAAGCAAATTTCCCTCAACATATTCAAGCTTTGGTCAATGGTGGGTAGAAACACTCAAGAATATCCCTACAATTGATTGAACGAATCAAATTAGGGTCTGTTGACATTTAGGGTTCATAATTTAACCTACAAGGGGAGCCATAAAAATATACAAGCTAATGCAACAGAACTTTCATAGTTCCGTTTTAACTTGTCGTATCGAGTGGCTATCCCTCTAAATTGCTTTAACCTACAAAACATATTTTCTACTAAGTGCCTGATTTTATATAAATACCAATCCATATGGTCATTGTTTGATTGGCTATTGGTTTTTTAGGTATATTTGCTTTTGTTCCAGTTGCTCTAATCTGCTGTCTTAATGGCTCTGAATCGTAGCCTTTATCTGCACATACAATCTCTGCCTCATTTAAATCGAGTTTTGAAATTAAATCAGGTGCGACTTTAACATCATGTGTGGTTCCATCAGTAATAATGAAATCAATAGGATTCCCATTTGAATCTACAACTAAATGTATTTTGGAGGAGTTTCCTCCTGCACTTTTAGAGATTGCCTGATCAGCAATACCCGCAGAATGTTGATGAGCACGAATATGGGAACCATCGATGAATAGCCATTCCATATCGGTATTCAGTGATAATAATTTGAATATAGTGAGTAACTTACCACTACTTGACCAGCGATTAAAACGTTTAAAAATAGAGTTCGGTTGTCCAAA
>NZ_AMFQ01000149.1:0-37351 GCF_000335555.1 Acinetobacter sp. WC-743
GCTGCAATACTAGGAACTCTCGGTACAGAAGTCGTATGCAAATACTTTAAGAAACAACTCCATAAAAACATGAAAGATGTAAAACAAATCATCAAGGATGAAACTAAAAATGACCTATAAACTTGGTGCTAAAAGCTTAAAAACTTTAGAACGGTGTGCATCCTGATTTAGTCAAAATCGTTCACCGAGCGATAGAGCTAACTGAATGTGATTTTACAGTCATTGAAGGTTTGCGAACCAAAGCAAGACAAGCACAACTTTTGAAAGAAAAGAAAACAACAACCATGAACAGTCGTCATTTAACAGGACATGCTGTGGACCTGGCTGCTTGGGTCATTGTCAACAAGCAAGGTACTATTTCTTGGGATTGGAAATACTACTACATCATAGAAAAAGCCATGAAACAGGCTTCAAAAGAACTTGAGATACCGATTGAATGGCGGTGGTGATTGGAAGAATTTTAAAGACGCTCCGCATTGGCAACTACCATTCAAACAGTATCCAAAATAACAACTTAGCCTCTACTTTAACGAGTTGAGGCTTTTTTATTTACTTAGGTATAACAATAATTTTATCTAAAGTTTCATCAGAAATAGGGTTTTCTGTGTCATAAGAACAGTCATCAACAGGATGTTCATAATTGTCAGGATTTTCATTAAACAAACCAACATCTGAATTTGTTACATCGAAACTTCCGACACTCACATGATTAGTGACTGTACCACTACCTTCAACTTCCGCAGTAATGTTAATAGCAACAATAACCCGATCTTCATCGTAAACAGGGGCTACAGAAACTTCTTCTATTGGAACGGATTCACCACTTTCAAACTCAATTACATCAGGCAACGTGATAGTTTTTTCACTATCATTTAAAGTTGAAACAGACATGACCATGACCTCTTAAAAAGGGGATTCATATCAATAGCATAAATATCATTTAATGCAAGAAATAATCAAAAATTTTAAACAGCCGTTACGATTTAATTTAACAATCGAAGGGCTTCACATATTGTACAAAATATTGTACAATAAATTCATGTAAATAATCGGTGATTATTTATAACGAAAACATGAATAGAAGTCAGGGACTATCTTTTCTATTGGAGTCATAGCGAAAATCAGGGATTTTTGCTTTATGGCAATTACGATGGTCGGTGACTAAACGTAATGGATGAATAATATGCAAATATTTACTTACTCAGATGTTCGTCAAAATCTAAAATCTGTTTTAGATAAAGTTATTGATGATTCAGATGTAGCAGTCATTACAAGAAAAGAAGGTCAACATGCCGTTGTGATGGGTCAAGACTATTACAACAGCGTAATGGAAACATTACACCTTATGTCTTCTCCAAGTAACGCAGCTCATTTGGCTAAATCAATTGCAGAGTTACGAGCATCTAAAGCAATCGAAAGAGAACTTTTAGATGAAACGGAAGACTAGTTTTACGCCTTCAGCTTGGGATGATTATGTCTATTGGCAAACTCAAGACAAGAAAACATTAAAGCGAGTTAATGCTTTGATTAAAGAATGCCTGAGAACCCCATTTGAAGGTATTGGAAAACCTGAACCATTACTCGGTGATTTATCAGGGTTTTGGAGTAGACGGATAGATGAGAAAAATAGACTAGTCTATGAAGTAACAGACGCAGCGATAACAGTAGTTTCTTGCCGTTATCACTACGAATGAAGTAGAAGCTCTTACCTTAAACAGTAGGGGCTTTTTTTAAATAGGATATCTCATAACTTTTGTGTTAATCAGTCCATTCTAATCAAGATTTTTTAACAACTCAGAATAGTGATACCATTTTTCTTTAAGCTCTAAATATTCATCTTCTGAAATTAGACTTAAATAATTTGCAAAATCAGCTTGGATTTGAATTTCTCTCAATGCATCAAAAATGTATTTAGGATTACTTCCTCTATCAATTTGTGAACGTATTCCTGACAAACTGCCCAAAAGGTATGTATGAGCCTTGTCCTTTAATATTTTGTTATTCATAACGCTATTCCTTTGTTTTAATGATACGAATATAACAATAATCAGCATAAAATTACATATTTAAGGAAGTCGTATTGCCACTGTTACGACAATATTTGGCGTATTAAATTTCTAAATCGCTTAGGCTAAATGCAGGAAATTATATAAAAGTTGACTATACTACATAGTAGTATAGAATAATACTACAAAGCAGTAATGATTTTTTAAATGTTAACTATTTGTGAAACAATTTTCTTTACTACTGCATACCCTAAATATTGGACAAAACAACAATATAACGAGTTTAAAATCTATTTAGCTGATAATCCTGAAGCGGGTGAAGTTGAGCCTAATGCAGGCGGTATCCGTAAAATCAGGTGGGGTGGTAAAGGTAAACAAGGCGGTACAAGAGTTATTTACTATAATCGTTTAGCCAATGGTGAAATTTGGTTACTGACTTTATATAGTAAAGATACGATTAAGCAGATTGACAAGAATACGCTCAAGAAATTGGCGGAGGCACTAAATGACTCGTTTAATGACTGATAAAGAACTCGAAGCTTATGAAGCAAGCAGAGATTTAGGTGCTGAAATACTGCAAGGTATTGCAGATATGAAAGCGAATAATGCGGCTCATAGAACTGTGATTACTGAAACAGACGTGGCTTTAGCTCGTAGAAAAGCAAAACTGACACAAGAGCAATTTGCAGAGATCCTAGGAACATCAAAACGTACTCTTGAATCTTGGGAACAAGGCGTAAGAAGACCATCTAAAGCTGCTCAATCATTGATTAAGCTATTTATTATTGATCCTGAATTTGTACGTGAAAACTTAGCCTAAAATACAATAATTCGATACTCGAAACCCTATCTGTCAAGATGGGGTTTTTTTAAGCATATTTTTACAAAACACAACATTGAGTAAATGGCACACTTGAAACGATTGGCAAAAAATATCACAATGTTTGTCAAGGCATTAAAAAAGCCGTAATTACTAGAATTGCAGACTTATATAAGTAATTGATAAAAATATATTTAATAAATTTGATTTCGCATAATAGTCATTATGTTAAATCCGATACTTTGTTAGTGTTGTGTAACTATCCTACGTCAAATGACAGATGTAATGTCATTAATTAATACTCAAAAAAGTTTAATGAAATATAATAATTTTATTTTTTAGATACAAATATGAGAAATGCTTACAAACCAGACTTTATGCTAATTAAACTTAATAAAGATTTTACCAACTTCCACACTGAAGGTCTTAATAGAGCTTTATTTTGTGTTCTAATTCATGAGTGGCTTCACTATTTCCACAATGTTTCCACAAATTTTGGTATGACAACTTTTTTATCAACCGCATCCCTTTGGACATATTTTCACAATTCAAATATTAATGGAAAAACTATTGATCACACCGAATACAATCAAGATATCGACATACATAAATCGATATTAGCCCACTCAAGAACAAATATGAATAATGGATGTGATTTAAGGAATATAAATAAGCGGGATTTTAATACATTAGAAATATTTAATGCTAAGTTAAAATCTACACAATATGCCAATGTAACTTTACATACATACATTTGCCAAATTAGAATCAAAGATCAGCCTGAATACACTCAAACAATAGAAATTGGTGCATTGGAGATTTTTGAAAATTTAGCATATCTACTAGAAAAAAAACTCTTTGAAGATTTGCAACCATTAGACACCAGCGATTCTAAATTCGATTCCTTTAGTGAGCCACCTATTGTTCCTTATCGAATGATCGAATTATTACTGAAGTACTTCGAGCTTAATCTCAGTAATGATGATTGTATTCGTATGATGATTACCTTACTCATTGCAGTCGATTCCTTTACGCATTTAGAAATACTTATACATCAAATCAAGACTTATCAATCAAAAGGAAAAAGTGCTGAAACATGCTTAATTGAATTTACAGAAAATAATTTAAAGCAAAGTAATCTCATCGAAACATTAAATTTAAGTGAAAAATGGATAGAACAGTATTTCCCAGTCGATGACACTATTGGGCTATCAGTCAAGTCTGTATTTAATATCATTAAAACAAATCTAGAAATCAGATATAGCAACCCGTTTGTGGAATTTGAGATCTTAAATCAATTAAAGGAAAATCCTAACAACTATCTTGATGTATTAAACAAGTACAGCTCATGTGCAATGATGGTTCCACTAGCTACTAATGAAATCATAGATCAATCGGTTAATAGGGAATTAATAATCTTGGGCGAAGCTGTGCATTTAGAAAATTGGCAACAATTTCATGCTGCACTGCACTTCCTCTTACTTCATATTAAAAAAGATGGTGGACTTATGGATACATCCGAAATATCCAATATATGTTGCCCTTTTTACGAAATATGCCCCGTAAAACCCAAAGTTGATAACAATGATATATGCAGAAATAGACCATGGGAAAACTATGATACCAATAATCCAACATCAGATACGTGCTGGTATGGTGCTGGTGTAAGACAAACCATTTACTCACCGAATCAATAAATGATTGATTGATATCTTAATTGTTTGACGTTTATGAGATATCACATCAAATGACACATAAGTTGTCATTTGGTGAGATTCTTGAACATTTTACAAAGCCAAAAAATTGATAGGTCTTTATATAAGTCTATATATTACGGTGTATTACACCGTAGTTTTCAAAAATATAATTTAAATTTTGGATCTATTTATTTTTAAAAATGAGGTGAAAATGACAACTCATGTGTCGTTTTATGTCCTAAAAATCCTCTGATTTTTGCTCCCTCTTTTTTTCTTCAAGTGCAGCATTACGTTTTTTGCCTTCCAATAACACTTCCTGAAAACCAATATCCAGTTTGTTTAGAATATCCGATGGTATTTTTTCATCATATAAATGAACTGGTGTAGTTCTTTCATAATCAGGATAATTTGTATTATCTAAATATATTTCAGTGTCAGAATTTAAATCTGAATTTTTGGAAGGAATATAAAAGTTACCGATTCTGCTAACTACAGTTTCAATACTCCAATACAGTTGAGAAAATTCAACAGGTGTGATTTGGAATAAATACATAATCACGTGTAGATTATTCAAGGATGCAGACAATATTCTATTTTCAATTTTATTATAAGTCGATTTTGACATACCAATACTTAATGCCATTACTTCCTGAGTATACCCCGATAATTTTCTAAGTTTATACAGCACATAAGAATATAAATGTTCAGGTGTAGCTATTATATAAGGTAAATCATGAATATCTTGAATCATTTGTTTTTTTCTAATTTTAGCGGATTCTTTAGGATCATCACTAAATTTTATACTCAGCAAAAATAATCTCAAACTTTCTTTGCTTATGCTGATAGGGCTAAAACTTCCTAAAAATTGTTTGCCTTCCTTATCGGCAAATACACTTCCATTGTCTAGGTCATAGTAAAGACCTGTTTCCTTATCAAGTTTCATTATTCCACACACCATTACATAACTATTAGTAGCATTATAGCATAATTAAAAACCTATAATTATATAAAAATCTCTAATTAGGAGTGTACAAGTTTATTTTTAGGCGTTATATTCTGCTTAGTCACTTGCAAGGACGTTCCCTATATCCCCCCAAAAGGAAAAAATATGACCGACTTAACAACTCCAACAACTGAACAGATTGAAAATGCTACTCCAATTGTAATCGCTCCAACAATTGCAGATAGCTATGCAGATGTGCGTGAAGAATTGACAGCCATCTTTAACGAAATTTGGACAATTTCTGTAAAATGTATTTATATTGCTGAAGCCTATCGAACGGTATTTATCTTGTGGTTATTTCTCACTTATTTGAAAGATCACTTACGTTATGCACCTTTACTTGTGATAGATGCACCTGATCGTGGCTGCGGAAAAACCACACTGCAACAATTTTTAATTGTGATGAGTGGGCGAGAACCAGATTATCGTTATACCGATTTTACTAAAGCTGGTTTAAAGCAGCTCGATAATAGCGAAATTCTTTTTCTCGATGAAATGGATAGTATTTCCACTGCTTCTCTGCGTCAGATTACGACCTTTTTAAATACGAGCTTTGAATCAAGTGGTGCAAAATCCATTAATGCCCGATCAAGCGAATCTACTTACGGATTTCGTTGTCTTTCAGGTATCAATGTACTTGCAAAATTAGAACCATCAACACAAAGCCGTAGTATTCGTATTCCTTTAAGACGCACACCTAGTAATAAAAAACTTGAAATGCGATTTGAAGAATTGCCACTTGATCATTTAATTGCTGAAGCTGAAGTTCTAAAAAATACGTTAGAGAAGTACAGTACAAAATTGCAGTACTATTTTTCATGCGTTGACTATCCACAAAAGGCAGTACTAATAGGGCGTGAAGGTGATGTGTGGCGTAATATGTTCGACCTTGCTTCCTTAATTGATGAAAAATATGTAAGACATTTAATGACTTGTATCAATAATCAAGATTTTTATGATCAAGATTTTGACTTTCCAGATGTGCAGTACTATGTAAATGTGCGACAGTACAATGCACCCATTGAGCCAGAATTTTATGATGGTACAGATGATGATAGTACTGATTACAGTACAAAAGATCTCTTGGCAGGGGTCAAAGCAGTACTAAGTATTTATGCTGAAAAGTCAAATATTGGTATACAAACGAAAGAATTATTCCGCTTAATCTCGATCTTAAAAATCAAGGATGCACCCATCACACAACGATCTTTAGGGCGTTATTTGACAAGCTTAGGGTTCAAGAATGATAAAAATGTGGACAAGAATAGTGGCTACCGTTTTGATCAAACTTATGAAACACTCAGTACAAAATATCCAAAAGCAATTGATGATGAACTTTGTACTGTATACATGGAATTACTACTGCCTCATTTATAATAGTACTGCCCTAGAGATTGATCACCTTTAGGGCTGATCTTTGTGACAACCTAAGACTCTAACCTATTGTCATAAATCGGAAAATATTGCATTGTTTACTGATACCCATAACTAAAGTAACAATATATGAATGATGAAAATGAAATTTCAAAAAATCAGAAAGATAGCGGATTAGAAAACTATAATCCAGAAACTCACTATATCGAGAAAAAAACTACTTATTGGAAATTCGTAGGGTTTGAATTTTTAGTTTTTATTTGTATTAGTTCAGGTGCATTCATTTCGACGTATTTGGGAACAAATCTTTTCTCAAATGAAAAAAAGTTAGAAAATCTCATTTTACTGTATACCGAATTTTTTAGTGCAGAAAGTATCGCATTAACTATTCTTGGTATATTTTCCATTGTAGGGCTTTTAACAGCATTGAATATGATGGCAACTGATTCTCAACTTGATTTAAAATCTTTATTTAAAAGGCTTATATTTTCATGCATTGATTTCGTTTATCTTATGATTTCGACAATGCTTGGCTTTAGTTGTGCAGCTCTATGTTTTGCAATGAACCAAGAAATTTCACCAGATATTATTCATTTAAAAAAAGCTTTGAGCGTACTTATCATTACACTGATTGGACTTGCAATAATGTATGTACCTACATTTATGGTACTTCCACATCAAGGAAAAATTTCTGATTTAAAAAATAAAGTAATAAATCCCCTAGTGATTGGTCACTAGAGGATTCTGTTTATTCTTCTTTGACTGATACCATATTCAATTTTTGATTTGCAATTTCAGAATATTTTTCAGGTGACAAAACTGCTTCGGCTTTTGATCTCAGAACCTCTCGAATATAGTCAGTAAGCGTGGTTGCTGTTGTACTATCATCGCCCTTAAAAGCTTCCTCAATTAACCTAAATTCTTCGACAAATAGTGGAACATTAATCGCTGTCCCAACATAAAATGGTTTTCGATCTCTGCTGTTTAAATTATTCTCAAAATAAACGGACTTACTTCGACCATTTTTAGGTTGGCGTTCAGGCTGTATATCGGACTTAGAACTTTTTAAAACTTCAGCACGAATGCGTTCACGATCTTTAATTTGATTACTTTTTTTAGGTTTACTGACTGATTCAGCAACCACTTCACCTGATCCTGCACTGTTAATGAATGCATCTACGTTTGGACTTTCTTCAGTGTCAAAGCCAATGTTAAATGGTCTTTTAGCCATTAGATAATCTCCACAAGAAAGTCATTAAATTCATCTTTGGCTTTTGAGCTATTCATTTCCAATACACTCAATCCGTCAATCATTGCATCACGGAATTGCTTACGGTCACGGATAATAGTTTTTAAAGTCTTAACGGATTTGATTGTATTTAGAAGCTCATGAGCTGCTTCAACTTCTGTTGATTTTGAATTAGATGGGGCTTTGTTCAGAACAACAAAAGTTTCAAGTTTTGGATTATTTTGTTTAGCGATAGCAACCAACTTTAATACAAATGGTAATACTTCAATATCGGTTTGACTTGGTTGGGTTGGGATAACTAATTTGTCTGCAACAACAAGAGCCGAACGGAACTCGACTCCATCCTTTCCTGCAACGTCCACAATGACATAATCATAAGTTTCATTTAGCTTTAATAATTCTTCTTTCAAATTGTCTTTAAGATGTACCGTATCAATCTTATCTTCTCTACGGCTGTTCCAACGGAATGAAGATTGTTGATCATCACCATCTACTAATATCGTTTTACCCTTTTTACTGAGAGCTACAGCTAGGTTCGTTGCAAGTGTTGTCTTGCCTACCCCACCTTTTTGATTTGCTACTACAAATATACTCATTTATAACTCTAATTTTCGTTGAATTTATACAACGATAATAACAATTATAATTTATATGATCCAGCTAAATAAGTGTTTAATTTGTAAAAAGTAAAGGTTAAAATGGACGGAAAACTAGAGGTTGATTCATGTCAGATAAAAATGAGATTGTTAATAACTTAGCAGGGGCTTTAGTAGCAATCTTTGTAGGTTGTCTTGTTGTCATCTGTATTATTGTAAATCTTCCAAATACAAAAGAGTTAGATGGAGCACTAATTGCAAATGTATTGGTAGGCGGTGTTACTTTATTTGCACCAATCGCAGCATACTATTTATTAAATGATTGGAAAGAACAATACAATATAAGCTTAGAAAAAGATGATCTAAAATCTTTTAAAATACAGTTAAAAAAATTAAGGGAAAATATTGACTACTATGAAGTTCATTATAGAGGAGTTCATTCCCTCTTAATTCCAATTAATGAAAATGATAATCCACATAATATAAATAGTTTTTCAGAGCTTATTAGTGACTATGATCTTGTTGTTAAAGAAATTCAAAAAAAAAGAAGAGAACTTTCTTTTATTGCAATAAGTTATGAGCAAGACCTTAAGTACTATATGAAAATAACTCCTGATTTTGTATTAGAGACTGAATTTGAGAAAATTAATTGTTTCGTTGAGGAAATAGATAAATTTTTTGAATATATTAAAGATAATGATTTAAAAAGCTTCTTCTTAACCTATGATGAATTTAGCAATAGCTATGATTTTTTAAATGAAATGTTAGAAAATCAAATGATAGATCTAGACCAAAAATTAAGAGTATAAAGTTCCCATTCCATAGAAATAGTGGAAAATCTATACGCCTAATTTTAGTGAAAAATTTAAATATATAATCATTGATGTAGCAGAACGACATTCAAAAGAGATGGTGTGGAATGGATTTTTTTAGAATTTTTAAAAGACTTGATATAAGGCTATCTATTGAAATTTGGCTACTATCTAGCACCATCTACTATGCCCTATATATTTACCTAGTAGAATTTTATTCTGACTTTTGTAAAAGTATGCCTTCCTATTGTGTTGAATTTCTGCCTTATGGAGATTTCCTTGCAGCCTACATTGCAATAGTGGGATTATATTTCGTTATAACGTCTTTAGATGCATGGAAAAATCAGTATAAATTTGAAGAAGCAGTTAAAACAATTGAGCAATTTGACCAACAACTACCAATCCTTCAGTTAATAGTGTCAAAGATTTATCAGCTTGTACATGAGTGTGAATCTAATAATTACTATGACATGTTTGGTGCAGAAAAAAACTTTCAAGATATGCTAAAAATGCAAAGAATCTACGAGCGACTTGGTGAACTACAAGACTATATTCGAAATAATAAGAACAACTTACATCAAAATCTATTTGAATCAAATATCACTGATTTTGAAGAAGCCATAAATGAAGCATTGCAATGTGTACAAGACGCCCATTTATCAGAACCGAACTATGGAGACAATGAGGAACATAATTTAGAGACAAGAAAGAAAAAAGTAGAAAAGGTAAAAAAAGGGCTAACTCAACTTAAACTACGAAACGAAAAATTCGTATCAAATTATAATAATTTAAAGTCTAAATTTGAATTAAATTAAAAGCACCCTGCTCCATTGCGGAAACAGGGTAGGAAAATAAACTATTTAAAATTGTTTTCGTGGATGCGTTTAACACCTAATGACTGAAGCAGTACGAGCTTTAAAAGTGTAGTTTGATGTGTTGGTGTCAACTTAACTTCAATGAGCTGTAACGTCATTAGGAATGCAAATAGAGCGTATGTGGTAATCAACAAAGGAAGCATTAAAATTTTCCAAAGTGATCGTTTATATCGTGCATGTTTTCTGTGTTGCTTCCATAAAAGTCGTCTTGATCAAAGTCTATATCATAGTCATCGGATACTTCTTCAAACTTCAAATAATTGAAGGCGATATGTGCATCTGCGTTGAAAGCCGTTAATAAATTAGGTTGGTAGTCTTGTTTGATTTCTTGTAAATGTTCGTATAGTTCGTCACAATCTTCTGCTTCTTCAACATTACGTCCGTTATATAAGCCTGTATTTAAAATTTTAGAATTTACGATTTTGTTGTATGCATTTTTTGTTAGTTTTCTCATTCCTAGTTCCAGTTAATCTTAAAGGGGCTTGTTTCATCCCCTCGCCTTTTATTTCTTTGTATTATTGAAAATCTTCTACATTTAATTCGATTTTCATTTGTCTAGCCATTGCAGCTAAACCTTTGTATGTGATACGGATTTGTGGTTGGTGTGTTGTTACTTTCTCAACTAAATAACCATTCATGTTTTGGTAGTAGCCGATAGAGTCACGGTCATAACGGTCTTTATTAATCCATTTTTTATCGTACATCCATTGCTTCATTTCTTTTAACTTGATACCGCCTAAATATTTGTAAGCATCTGAGAAACACATTGAGCCTTTCTTCCCTGCTATCAACTCATACGCATCTACTGTAGGTTGCATGACTTCAATTGCTTGAGTTGCTTCAACTAATTTAGTTTCAACAGCTTGTTTAGCTGTAGCTTCTTCAATCCACTTTTTAGCACGTTCAATTGGATCTTCGATCATGTATGAAGGCTTAACCATTTCAAGAACTTGAGTTTCTAATTCATTCCATCTTTTGATGATTGCCATTCTGAGCTGTACGTTATATCCAGATACCAAACACATTGATAAATCTTTGTTCAATAAAATTTCTGCTGTCATATTGTTGGAAGCTAGAATCACCTGATAATCATTAGGATTCAAATTTGAATCCTGAAGTTGATCAAGCATTGTTCTAATATCACGTAAGATATTTGAATGATCTTTCCCTGTAACAATAGCAAT
Source organism: Acinetobacter sp. WC-743 (assembly GCF_000335555.1). Taxonomy (NCBI): domain Bacteria; kingdom Pseudomonadati; phylum Pseudomonadota; class Gammaproteobacteria; order Moraxellales; family Moraxellaceae; genus Acinetobacter; species Acinetobacter sp. WC-743. The sequence goes on from NZ_AMFQ01000149.1 coordinate 11,617, forward strand.
TTCTTTTGAACTCATTGTCTGAACATTTGGGTTTGCAATGATTGAAACTGAAGTGTTGTTATATGCTGTAGCGTTGTTTGTATGTAATGTTAAATTTGACATTTATAATTTTTCCATAATTAAAATAATTTTATTCCGCTTATAATCCGATTGGATTGCAGAATTAATATTGAGTTGTGTATTGCTTATAGTCAGAAAGGTTTTTTAATATGGGCTGACTATGCCCCAACTTTTGTTTTTATTGTTTTCTTTATATTTAATATTATATACTTTAAAATAGAACTTGTCAATTTCCACAAAACATGATATTAAAATTCAATCACTCTCTTTAAAACCAACCCAAAATTTACCAATATAATTTTTAATCTGATTTTTATTCGGAGTATATACAAATATAAATAAAGATATTGCAAATGTAATAAAATAGCCAATAACTACAGACATGCCAGTAAAGTTATTATATTGATGATGGATATTAATTAAACATCCGATCATAATAAAAAACAAAGAAATTTTAAGTTTCATATTGATCCTATAACACTCTATTTACTATAAGTAATTAATTATCAGTTGAAAATCAAGTTAGATTATATAAAATAATAATCTAAAATTAAACCAATTCTAATTGAGCACCTTCTTGATGATCTACAGTTGCTTCAGCTTTAAAGTTTTCAAATTCATCATTCAACCACCTTTGTAGTAAAATACGCATTCTTGAACTTGGTACATAAATATTGATTTCATTTCCTTCACGGATCGCTGAACGCCATATCCATTGAACCATTTCTGATAAAGCAAAGATTTCCTCTTTAACTGGATATCCTTTCATTGCAGAAGCTTTAACTACCATTGGATTAGGGTAAAGATTCAACAAATAAGCTAAATTGAAACGGTCTTTATATTCATTCGTTGCCTTAGTGTTGAAAGCAAGCCATTCATCTTTATAACGTGTTCCTGCAATAGCTGAACTACCTTCTTTAAATGAAGTCCATAATCTATCCCCTTTCTTACCTTTAGCATGGTTACGGAAGTAGTTATCTAAATTCTTAGCAAGTTGTTCACATAATGCTTTCTTGTTTGTTCTAAATTGACTTGAGCTTAGAGCTGTATTTTTATCACCAATCGTATTTATATGCTTATTATCTGAAATATTAACAAGATGCTTGATCTGTGAAGGCTTGTTACCAAAACGAATCAATTCATAGTCAACACCATACGATTTTAAATATGCTGACATTTGAGAACCTTCAAACATATAAGTAGCAATCCACACTTCCTTAAATGCTTTCAAAGTATCAATACTTAATTCCCAAACAATGAGCTTTTGGTCAACATACAAGAGCTGCCCTAGATCACACATTGTTGCTAGGTTTTCATATTTAGTTCCTGTAGGATCACCACCATTGTCTCCAAAGTTTTCACGTTGAAAGCGTAAAGTAACTTGGTCATCGTCAATTTTAATCCATCCTAAACGGAAAAGAGCTTCTAACTCTTTAGCTGTATATTCTGAATACACATCATAAACTTGTATGGTTTCATCAATTACTAAAACATAATCTTTAGCATCATCCAACATAGTTGGTGTTAAGTTCATAAATAATTGATGTGTACTTACTACATTCTCTTTATTTTTAAGTAGGTATTGTAAGCTCTCAGCTTTATTACCGCCTTTATAGCTTGGATGCTTGAAACGTCTATCTCTTAATTGTGCATCCTGTTCATACTCATAATGAACACTAGTATCGTCCTCAGTCGTAATAAGTGGACGTTTAAGAGTATCGTCTACATCATACGTTGTTCCTGCAATACGGTGACATTCATCAAGTAATGGAGTGATATATAAAAAATTTTGTTCTTTTTCTGCTGTTCTAATTTCTTCTATTATACGAGTAGTTTTACCGCTACCCATCATTGCGTCATATACTTTAAACACGGTGCTTATTTTTCCTATTGGCACGTTTTATATTCCTTTTGTTCTAAAATTGTTGTCGAGACTGTTTCTCCCTCTTGAGACAGATTATACCGAACCAAGACAAACATTGTCAAGTATTTGTCTTAAAGGTGACACTTTTGTCTTAAAAACCTTATTTTGTCTGCTAAATTGTTGTTTCTATTTTAAATTTAAAACTGTGGATAAGTTAGACAACTCTTTGTCTTGAATAAAGTCAAGAATGGTACGGCTTTCGCTAGAATTCGATACTCAAATAACCCTTAATTCATATAGCTGTTTAAAGGATAGTAAGACAAAACCTTGTCTTGAGTTTATTATAAGTTAATGTTTTTAATAATAAAAAAAGAAGAACTCTTAAAACAAAAAATGATAATTCCAAGCACACATAACACGTACATACATCATACCTAAACGGTGATCAGCTCCACGCCCTCTGTTACTCTCATTCGATAGAAAAAGTGTACAGTCGGTTGGTTGCTAAACATGAATGTACTTCTGTTTCTACAGTGACTAGTAGTAGATTATGGTTTGCCAGTACAATCATGTTTAGCTCTATAAAAAATTAGACAATATATAAAAGATAAATATTTGTATAACTATATATAAATAAATGAGTTTTTATATTTTATTGTCTAATAAATCTGACATTTCTCTACTATTTTTAGATTTTGTTAATAACAAATTATAAAATAAAGGACATCTTTAATAATCCAAAAAACACATATAAACATTGCCTAGACAAAACCTTGTCTTGAGATTTTAGAGTTTGCTATAAAATAGTCTATTTTATATGGCTTAAATGTATGAAAAATATATTTATCTTAAAAGAAAAAGTTATAAAAAAATATTAATAAATGATCTTTAAAACGATATATCGAACTCCTTAACAGTCGTTCTCATATCTATTTATTATTTATAAAAAGTAAAAAATCTTCTCATTCCTCATACTCCCCTATAGGGTCGTAATCGTCATTTCTTCTCTTTATATAAATTAGTTTTTATATGCTTTTAAATTTAATTTTTACTTAATCTTACCTATAACGAGCAAAGCTATATCTATGTCCTTATCGGACATAGACATACCCTTCCATCTAACAGTCAGTATTCAAGCTTTGATCTGTATCCGTACTCTTACAGGTACGTATCCAAATCCAACCATGAACTGACTGCCTTTCAATTTGTTTTTATTTAATACCATATCAATATAAAAATTTATTAAAGAATAGGTATTAGATAGTAAATATATAATTTATAAAGAAATATTAAGAATAGAGTTCAAAAAATCTATAAAGCCGAAGGCTTATAAAGATATAGAATATGTATGGAACTATCTAAAAAATAAAGATAAAATCAATATAATTTTTATTTTTTGATGACTATGAAAAAGATATTTTTTATTCTTTGTATTGTTTCGTCTTCGACTACTTTTGCTAATACATACTCAGATCCAGATTCTACTTCAAATAGTTGTAAATATTTTTCAGAATTGGCAAAATCCATTCAAACTTTAAGACAAAGAGGAATGAATGCTTCAGAAATTTCAGATAAAGTAATTCAAGCATTATCTGAGGTTAAAAATAATATTGAAAAACAAGCAGATGAAACTAATGATAACGAAAAAAAAGCTAAAATATTTGAAATTGCTGATCAATATACTAAAGCTTTGAAAGCTTATGGATTAGTTGCAGTACAGGAAGTATTTTTAGAGCCAATAAAACCGACTCAACAACTGAAAGATAAAGCCATTAAAGATTATACAAATGAACAGTATCTAGCTTGTCTTGAAAATGCTGTAGATAAATAATTCTAATGATATTGAATTATAAATAGCCTATGTAGAATACGACTGTATTACTAAAAGTTATAGTGATTGACAAAAATAAAAAAAATGGTAATATAAAATCTTATTTTTAATAACTTAAATTTATAGGTTGTTAAATCTATTCATATCCACAACAACAATCAAAATAATAAAATATACCTTTCAATAAAGAGAACCATGTACCACATTTATCAAATCTACCAATCTGAAGAACTCGTATTAACCACATACCATACAATCAATCCTAATTGCTCAGATACAACCAAACTAGACATTATCATTAACTCCCCTGCTACCTTAAATAGTATCGTTGACAGCTACTTCAAGCAACCTGATCAATTCAAAATCGTTACAGCTAAAACCAATCTCAATAATGCTTTAGAAGCTAATGAATACTTAGAATTTTTAAATAATAAACCTATTAATACAACTATAATTAAAACTATAAATAATTATAATAATATTTCTATTTTAAAAAAGAGATTCATTTAAAAGCTCATCAACTACAGTACAACAACATACAGAATTAAAGAAAAGACTGCATAGATCCCATGCGCTTTTTAACATGACTTCCAGATATAGATCTGAACAACTATATACCTACGCACGTACACGCACACACGCATTTTACAACAACAGATAACCAATCAACCAAAGGACAACAGATATGGCTTCAAGCCCAAAAGTAACCAAACAAGCCAGTGCAGAAGAGATTGAAGCTAGAGCTACTGCCCTTGCTCAACAAGAATCAAATGAAGCTTCAGCAGCGAAACGTAAAGCTAAAAAGACAACACTTCTATCAAGCCTAGACACTTCATCAACAGCACTTGGAACTAAAACCAATACAGGAACATAAGCCTTGAATGCACAACAAATAATCAAGCGTTTATCAGTTCTTAAATCAGAACGTCAGAAGCATGAGCAGACATGGAAGCAATGCTATAAATATTGCGCACCTGACCGTATGCCCTCTTTCAATGACATAACAGGCTCAAGCTTAGAGCAACAAAGAAAGAATGCTAGAGCTGAGTTATACGACAGCACGGCTGTAGATGGTATTCAACTGCTTACAAGTTCTATTATTAGTGGTGTAACTCCTGCATCAAGCAAATGGTTTAAAGCTGAACCAAGCGGAATTAATAAAGGATCTGAACTAAATGAAGGCGAACGATGGCTTGAAGAAGTAACAGATTGGATGCATAGAAATATTCACGCTTCAAACTATGACAGTGAAATAGCAGATGCAGTAACAGACTTACTTGTATGTGGACATACCATCCTTTACATAGATCAGAAAGAAAATGGTGGTTATGTATTTAATACATGGGACGTATCAAACTGCTTTATCAGCTCTACTCAAGCCAATGGATTAATAGACGTAATCTTTAAAGAATTTGAACTCACTGCTGAACAAATTGCATCAGAATATGGAATTGATAAAGTATCCGACAAAGTTAAGAATGCATTAGATAAGAACCCAGATCAAAAATTTACACTGATACACGCTATCTACCCTAGAAGCAAGGAACACGTTAAACGGATCTGAAGGTAAACGTGTAGCAACATCAATGCCTTTTGCTTCAACAACAATAGAAGCTCAATCCAAACATATTATAAAAGATTCAGGTTATGAATCCTTCCCTTGTGTTGTCGGTAGATTCAGAAAACTTCCAAACAGTAACTACGGTAGTGGTATGGCTTCACTTGTATTACCTGATGCAATTAGCTGTAATCAGATTATGAAGCTATCACTTCAAACTGCTGAACTTAATTTAGGTGGGTTATGGGTCGCTAATCATGGCGGTATAGTAAATCCTCACACACTTCGTATTAAGCCAAACGCTATTATTATGGCGAATCAAGTAGACAGTATCAAACGACTCGATACAGGATCAGCAACTGTAGGGCTAGGATTAGATTTCGTTGTCCATCTACAAAACAAAATTAGAAAAGCATTACTTAGTGATCAATTAACATCACCTTCACAAAGCCCACTTAGTGCAACAGAAGTTCAGGCTAGAGTAAGTTTATATAGACAGCAATTAGGAAGTATCTTCGGACGCTTGAATGCGGAACTAGCAACAGGAATCTTAAATAGAACTTGGGACATAGCAATGCGTTCAGGTGTACTTCCACAAGCGCCTGAAGAACTTATGCAAGCCAACAGTATCAGTTTTACATTTACCAATGGTATGAGTGCAGCAGCTAAATTAGAACACGTAACATCGATTCAAAACTTAATGATGAATGTGGCTCAAATGGCACAATTAGATCCTAATATTATGGATAACATTAACCTCGATCATGCAGTACAAGTATGTGGTGATGGCTTAGGTGTACCGTTAGACGTCCTTAGAACTGAAGAAGAAATTGCACAACTACGCCAAGCTAAACAAGAACAACAACAAGCCATTCAACAACAGCAACAAATGGCTCAAATTGGACAAACAGGACTTGATATAGCAAAAGATCAAGCGAAGAACATGATGCCTGAACAGATAGGACAATTACTTGAACAACAATAACTACTATTCAACATTTGCTCATGGTGTAGGTGAACAGGTACTCGATGATTTGATCAGTACCTATCACAACAAATTAGCCTTTGATGCAAGTAACCAATACCAAACAGCATTCAATCTAGGACAGCAAGACGTGATTAACTATATCTTAGCTCGTATGAAAGAAGCTGAACAAAAACAATAAGTAATATAGAAAAGAGAAAAGAATGACAGACAACTTAGAACAATCTATTGGTGATAATACAAGTATAGATACAACTAATAATACACTGTTAAATACGGTTAATAATACAACGATTAATAGTGATATTCCTGATAAATTTAAAGTAACAAGTGAAGATGGATCAATTGATTATCAAGCCACACTATCCAAAATGAATGATTCGTATGCGTATCTTGAAAAACGTGTCGGCACTTCTGACCTTCCTCCTAAGACTGAAGATGAATATTCAATTGAGCGTGAAGGTTTCGACTTTAACGAGTTCAAGAAAGATGAAAGTAATAACTCATTTCTTAAATCAGCACATGCTCAAGGTATAACAAACAAGCAATTAGATTTCCTCTTAACTGAATATGATAAGAGAGCTATTGACCTAGTATCCAATAACTCACAACTCGATACAGATACAGCAGTCAACACATTACAAACTGAATGGGGTAAAGACTATGAATCAAATATCTTCAATGCAGTGAAGGCAGCAAGATCAGCAGGATTAACAGAAGAACATTTCAATGATCCTAGTATTGGAAACAATGTAGCAGTGATTAAAGCACTTGCTTATTTTGGCTCACAACTACAAGAAGATCGAGCAACGAGTAATGGTGTACCAGTTAAGGAAGATATACAGACTTTATTAAGATCAGATGCATTACATGATCCACGCCATCCTGAACACAAAGCTACTAAAGAACGTATAGACGTTTATTACAACAGCCTTCGTAGATAAGAAGGCTCATGCGGATATAGCTTAATGGTAGAGTGGCAAGACTTCCGACTTTGCAGATACGGATTCGATTTCCGTTATCCGCTCCAGAATATAAATAGATCCCATTTGGCGAATGGATAAATCTTATAGCCATACCAAGTCCTTATGTAGAGATAAGAACGGTATTCAATTTATCAGCCCATACGGACAACTGAACAACACTAGCTCTACAATCACAATACATTCAAAATAAGTCTATAAATACAATAAAATATACAACTATAAATAGATTTATAAATAAACAATAAAATAAATAAATCTTATAATAATAAGGACATAATAACTATGGCAACTCCATACGATACAATTGATTCGATCTTCGTTAAGCAGTACAGTGACACGTTTGTAGCCATGCTTGGCAAGGTTGAAAGCACACTATTATCAACAGTAACGAATATCGGTTCAGTAACACGGTACTTCTTTTACAGCTAATGAAATCCTAAATACATTAGGTGAAGTACAAGCAGGTGTTGAACGCTTTGGTGCAACTCAATACTCAGACGTATCCTTTGCTTCTCGCATAGCAGTAATGAGTGATTATCCAAACTTTACACGTAATGCAATTCAAGACTTCTATAAACTCAAAGCAGATCCTTCAGATCGTCAACTTACCTACTTACGTCAGAAATGGAACAAACACGTTGATAAGGTCGTTTACAATGCCTTGTTAGGTACAGCTCAACGTAAAGTGACAGGTGCAGATACATATACACCAGTAGCACTTCCATCAACTCAAGTGTTAGGTGATGCAACAGCTCCAATTACAAAGCAACTGTTAATCGACATTAAAACGAAATTCCTAGAGAACGAAGTTGAAGAAGAAATTTATTTAACCTATAACGCTGCAATGCTTAATGCAATCTTAGCTGATAAAGAATTAACTTCAGCCGATTACCTAGCAGGACAAATGTTACAGCGTCGGTGAGCTAAATAATTTTTTAGGATTTAACTGGATTCATTGGGAAGGCATTAAATCAGCAGATGGTTTATCTGCAACTGGGGTCGCTTATACACGTCAATCTGTAGAAGTGGGTATGAATACAATCTCACCTTTAAAGATTGTTGAAGTCGAAACTCAAAACCGTTTTCACTCAATTGGTCATATTGAATCTATTGGTGCTATGCGTGTTTCAGAACAACGAGTAGTCGCATTTAAATTTAAAGTTTAATTGTATAAATACAACTATATTTGGATTTATAAATAGAACAATAAATAAAATTAAGCTCTCTATCTAGCAGGGTAGGGGGCTTCTTAAACATAATAAAAACAATAACTAAGGACGCTACAATTGACCACTAAAGTAGATATTTCTAACCAAGCTCTAAGTATGATTGGTGCAGATTCGATTACTTCATTTGAAGAAAACACATCAACAGCAAGACGTATGAAAACGCTCTACGATACATCAAGAAAGGCTGTACTTAGACTTCATCCATTTCATTGTGCTACCAAGCGCATCAAACTATCACCATTAAGCACATGTCCTGAATTTGGCTATGCTTACCAATTCCAATTACCCGATGACCTTGTAACAGTTATCAATGCCAACACTGAAGATTATGTGATTGAGAATGACAAGATCCTTTCAAACAACAATCAACTTCAACTCGTATATGTATTCGATTTAAAGAATGAAGAAAGATTCGACACACTATTTACTGAATGCTTAATCCTTTATCTCGCATCTAAAATCAGTAAAGCCATAACAGGCAATCAAGGCAATGCAGACAGTTTATACATGCAATGCCAGGAACTACTAAAACAAGCTAAAGCAATCCAAGCGCAGGAAGTACCAAGTCCTCAATTCTTTAAAGATTCGGACTATGCAATTATCAGAGGTCGCTACAATGGCTAAGATTTCGCTAATTCAAAATAACTTCACTTCAGGCGAACTTAGTCCACATATCTATATGCGTACTGATTTAGCTCAATATCGAAATGGTGCAAAAGAAGTTTTAAATATGCTTCCCATCATTGAAGGCGGAATTAAGAGAAGGGGAGGTACTCAAGTTCTTAAAGAAACAACGAACGCAATTAGAATCATTCCCTTTGTTTTAAGCCACACACAATCCTACATTCTTGTTTTTAAACCTTTACAGATCGACATACTTGATTTAAACGGTTCAACCATCAAATCATTGGCTACTCCATATTCAGCAACTGATATACCTGAAATAACCTACTATCAAAACAGATATAATCTTTATTTAGCACACGGTAATCATCCCTTATCATGGCTTAGATGTAGTACAGATTTAACCAATTGGGCTTATGACGTTATTAATTACAGCGTACCGCCACTAGAAGAAGTAGATACACCATTTGTTGCAATTAAATCATCAGAAACAGCAACAGGGAAAAAAGCGATAGTTACAGCATCACTTTATAATGAATATGACAACACTAAACGATATGAAAAAGATGACATAGTTTGGTACAGAATAGATCGAACAAAAAATTATTTTAAAGCAAAAAAAGTCACTCAAGGACATACACCAACATTAGGTAGTTCTATTGAAGGTGGTTTTGTAGATGATGAATATTGGGAAATAATACAAACAGAAAGCGTTACTGCATTTAATGAAGCAGATAAAGGAAAATTTATCTTCATCAATGAAGGTATTATCCGTATAGATGAATTTATCTCTACTAGTGAAGTGAGGGGCGAGATTCTTGTAAAACTCAAAGCCGATATTGAAGCAATTAGTAGAAGTTGGACATTAAAGGCTGACATATTTACAGCAGAGTTGGGCTATCCAAAATGCGTAACAATTTATCAACAGCGATTGGTATTAGGCGGGACAAAAACTTATCCGAACTATATATTTTTTAGCCGTGTCGGTGATGAAACAAACTTTCTTCCCACTACTACAGATGGTGACAGTTTCACAGTATCAGCAAGTTCAGACTTATTAACCAATGTTCTACACCTTTCCCAAAGCAGGGGAGTCGTCGTATTTAGTGGTGGATCTGAATTAGCCATCAATTCAACAAATGCACTTACTCCAACCAATGCAAATATCCTAGAACATACAAGCTATGGAATATCAGAAAACGTCAAACCAATAAAAGTAGGCTCAGAATTATTATTCGTACAGCGTGGCAGTACAAAACTTAGAACATTAGTTTATGACTACTCAGCCGATGGCTTAGTATCAAATGAACTTACAGTCTTGGCTTCACATATACCTGAAGATCATGGGGGCTTTAAAGAAATGTGCTATCAACAATCACCATCTCAATTGGTATGGATTGTTCTTCGGAGATGGCACATTAGCAACCTTAACCCTTAATCGAGAACAGTCAGTGACTTCATTTGCACGACATGACATAGGCGGTACAGTAATGAGTACGCTCTGCCTTCCAACAACAACAGGCGCAGATAAACTATTTTTTCTCGTCAACAGGAATGGGACAGTACAAATCGAGCAGTTAAAAGAGGATTTATTATTAGATTCAGTCAAAACATTAACTGTAGTTAAAGCAGGAAACGCTAAAACAGTAACTGATCCACTGATTAGCCAATTAGGGGACCAGGTATCTACTTACTACAAAGACGATGACAACCTATATGTAGTTCCAATCACTTCGAGAAATGGAAACACACTCACAATAGATGTAGCAGATGATGTAGATACTATTTATATAGGACGTAAATTCACATCGAGAGTCAGTTTATTTCCGCCTGAAGTACAAGGCAGTCCTGCAACAAGCAATCCTTCATTATTCAAAATTAACTATATCAACTTATATATGTATAGATCTATCAATCCTAAGATCAATGGACAGATAGTAGAAATGAAAGAATTTAACGAAAACTTGTTTAATCCACCTGAACCTGTAACAGGATCAAAGAGAATCGAAATGAACGGATGGAATACCTTCGATAACTTTAAGCTCATCATTGAGCAAGACGAACCATTACCGCTTCATATCACAGCTTTAGTACTAGAGCATAATTTCAATGACAGGTAGCTAGTTATAAGATTAGTGCGACAGCATTTAACGTACTTATATCGTTGTCTCTATTTTTCACATTAAACACAAGATATAGTGTTTGTAATTCCATTAAGACACAATAAGATTAGAGAATTAAAACATCGACCGAAATACACACTCTAAATGCCCTTAGATGATCCACAGATGATCCACATTTAATTTTTTCATCGTTCTTGGGTCGTTTCCACCTAAAAGGTAAAAAAACGGTCAAAATCGCAAATAAGTGCGATATTTGAAATATTATGTTTGACTTAACAGAAATGATCATGCATCATTATCGTGCTGAAATAATTTTGAGCAACACAAAAAGGCCCTAGACAAAAGTCTAGAGCCATTTTGGAAAACTTAGAATAACCTAAGCAACTTTATATAGTGGATAAAAGTAGTCAATATGGATAGCTAACTCCTACATCAGCTAGCCGACTTCTTAAATCTGGTATTTTATACTACAGGTATAACTATAATTACGCAAATAAAAAGTGTAACAGTGGTTTTACTTGAACGATGACTAACCAGTAAAGAAGGGACTATTTCCACTGTTTTTCAATGATTTGACAAACAAGGGGAGTAAAGCCCATGTCAACAACAGCAACACCCTCACCTTATAAGTTTCCACGTCGGAATACTTACCCAGCAGCCATTCTTTCTGAATTATTAGATGGTAAACGTATTACGAATGCTCAAATGATGGATAAGTTAAATTGTCCTCATGCCGCATCAGTAATGGGTCATCTACGAAATGCATGTCATTGGGGTGTTCTAATCCGAGATCGTACTAAATCAACGTATTCAGGATTGGGTGAATTAACCCATGAAAAAGAGTATTGGCTTGATGGTAAAGATATTGTGGATTTAAAAGCTAGCGATCCTCGGGTTGAAAAGTTTTTAAAAGCTAACCGTAAGTCATAAATAAAACCTAGCTTTGAAAGAAAGGTGTTCTTCGGGATGCCTTTTTTATTACAGTAGTATTAGATAAAATGAACATTATGAGAAATTTATATGAAAAAGAAAGACAATCAAGATGATTCAGCCATCGCTCAATCAGGATGGGAAATGTTAGATAATTATGGAGACAAAATTATCGAAGCAACTGTAGAAGGAGTAGCTTCTGATTTACTGTCATCAATTCCATTGGCAACAATAGCAATGGGGGTTTTTAAAGGATATAAGAAGTATAAAGAGAAGCAGAATTTTATAAAATTTGTATCATTTATCAGAAGTTATAGAACAAATACGGATGAAGAAATAAAAGACTATCTAAAAGAAAACCCTACATCTGAAGTTGGTGAATATACTCTAAGTCTTTTAGAAGAGCTAACGAGTCCACGTCAAACAGAAATGTTAGGGCGGGCTACTGCATTACTACTTAATAAAGTTATAAATGAAGCTACGTTTTATGAATATAGTTATATTATTTCGAAACTAAATCCTCATTTATTTACCTTATTAGAAGGATTAAAAAGTAAATATTTTAAAGATGAAAATGGTAGGGATGACCTTCGAAAAAAGCTGGAATTAAGTAACAGTAGAAGCGGACTTTATATTAGAAATCCTAATCAAGATTTATTAAGTTTCAGTTTTTTAGATGCAAAAGAAATAGAAATTACGACAGATATGACTTCGCTACCTGAGCAATGCTATGAAGTTAATACACATTTTAATAAGTTTTATACAAAAGTAGTTTTAGGAGAACAATGTACACCACCACAAAGGCGAGAATAATAGATATTCCCGAACTGTTAGAAATAGCAGTTCAATTTTGGAATGAATCTCCAACATACTCACAGCGTCCAATGGACATAAAAAAAGTCGAACTTCACCTTAAAAGCCTTGTGTGTTTTCCCTCTACAGGATGCCTATTGGTTTGCAAAGATGAATCAGGAAAAATACTTGGTGGCTTTGCAGGAGGCATACACGTTGAATGGTTCGGACATTCTATTCAGACATTTGATTATTGTATTTTTGTCAGACCTGAAAATAGAGGAAGCCGTACCGCCTACCTACTTATTAAAGCATTTATAGCGTGGTCAAAGGAACAAGGTGCGAACCATATACAGTGTGGAACTGCAACTAAGATAGATACTGAAAAGACAATAAACTTCTATAAAAAGATGGGCTTCGAGCATACAGGTTCTTTTTTAGAAATGAAATTATAACACTAAAAATACAACTATTATTATAACTATAAATAAAAGGATAAGAATATGGCAGCAGCAGGTGCGGCAGCGGTCGCTTATTGGGCAACAACAGCTTTAGCTGTAGCAGGCACAGCTTATGGTGTATATACAGCGCAACAATCATCTAAAGCACAATCTAAACAGTCAGAAATTAATGCTCAAAGTGCTGAAAGTGCAGGACGTGTAGAAGCAAATCGTGTCAGAGAATTACGGACGTAAACAAGCGAGTTCAGCTAGAACACAGGCAGCAGCAAATGGATTAGATCTAAGTGCAGACAATACCGTAGTCGATGTGATTGATAACGATATTAATAGCAATGCATATAAGGACGCATGGACAAGTTTCTTCAATGCTAAGAATCAATCTACACAATATAAGAACGATGCATCTAACTTCAATTCTCAAGCTCATAACGCAACTGTAAGCGGTGTTTTAAATACAACATCAACAGCTTTAAATGCGTATGGTAATACTCCATCAAATGCATTCAGTAATAAGACTTCAACGCAATCAGTGAACAGTATTCAATCCAATGCTTTAACGATGGACACAAGCAGATTAAAACAAAATTCTTCAGGATGGGCTTAATCGATGGCACAAATCCCATTAGGCAACTTTGGTAGCGTTATGCCACAAGCAGGACAGGGTAGAGTTATTGATACAGGTGCAGGGCAAGTCGCTCAAGCTGTAGATACACTAACTCAAGTTGGACAACACGTTTCAGCTAAACAATTACATGAGCAACAGAAGATACAGGATGAAAAAGACGAATATACATTCAATGTCGAAGCTTCTAAATATAGCGCACAGTACTACGACACTTTAACTGAAACTAAGCAAAAGTTAGTTACTGGCGAATTGAATGAACAATCTGCTAAAGACTATCTACAACTTAAAAATGATGAATTAAAAGCTAACTTTGAAGGCTCAATACCTGAAAAGCAAAAAAATAAATTTAACTACTATACTGAAAAGACATTATTCGATTCATACCAAACAATTAAACCATTGGCTTATGAAGTTGAACGCAACAAGATCAATGCAGATTTTCAGCAAGTATCAGAAGCAACTTTAAAAATAGAAAACCGTGAACAAGCTGAAGCTTTATTCAAAGCAACACTTGAACGTAATCCAGTCTTAACGCCTGAACAAAGAGTTGAGCAATTAGATCATTGGAAACAACGCAGAGATTTGTCAGATGGTAAAGGTGTACTTACTCACCTAGAAACAGATAAAGACGTTGAAGGCTTAAAGAAGGTCTATGATGACGTAGACAGTATTTTTCCTAATATGAAAGTTGAAACTAGGGATGCTTATAAAAATCAGATCCAAGATACAATTGACCGTATCAACAAAGAACAAGCTGTAGCTCAACAAAAAGTATTGAATGAAGCCAAACAACTCGCCAATGATTTTAGAACTGATGCTCTTACAGGTTTTCCAATTTCAGCAGAACGTACACAAGCTGTATTAGCTAAAGTTGCAGGAACGGAATATGAAGCACAAGTCCGTGAAGATTTAGCAATGAATAAAGAAGCTCAAGCGTTTAGAAAACTATCACCGCTTGAACAAGAAAGACGTATATCTTCAATTACTACATCATTAGAAGGTACACCACAATCAGATGGTTCATTGCTTCAAAGACAATTGAATATGTTTAAAGCGATTTCTACTACAACTAAGCAAAGAGCTAATAATGATCCAATGGCTTTATTACCTAATGTTGGTCATGTTGCACCTGAATTAATTGGTACAGGTAAAGCAAATTTTAAACAAGCTCAATTAACTACTCAAATCCTAGCTGAAAATAAACAGAAAAATGGTGGTGTAGGTTCACTGATACAATGGAACACTTCAGAACGTAAAGCATTTACCGATCGCTATTTTGATGCAACGCCACAACAACAAAGAACTATGCTTACTGACTTAACTAAAATGGTAGGGGATAACAAAGACGCTCAATTAGAATACTTTAAATTGATTAGTCCTAATAATCCTTATGATTATGTTGGTGTAGCAAAACTCAATCAAATGGATGTTGTATTGCATGGCACAAATGTTCGAGTAGCTGACTTAATTTTAGAAGGCAAACATTTACTTAAAACTGGTGAAGATAAGTTATTAGGTAGTCAAAAAGAATTTGAAAACCAAGTAGCATCAGAATTTGGTAACTCAACAACAAAAGGACAACTTGAATATCGTACTTATGCAAATATGGCATATTCAGCTTATATCGGATTAGCTAAACATTATCCTGACAAAATTAAAGTAGATGAAAAAGGAAAGCCATTTATTAATAAGGAATTGGCTAAACAAGCGTTTGATGTGACAACAGGTGGTACTTATAAGCAAAGCTTTGGTAAGAATACCAATACTGTTTTTATGCCTTATGGCTACACACAAGATACTTTTCAAGACTATTTAGAAGAACATTTCCGTACAACATTTAAAAAAGAAACAGGTATTGTCTATGACTTACAAGTCCTTGATGACTATGCAATAAGACGTAAATCAGGTTATAGCCATTTATTTGAATTTGTTCAGCCGAACGGCACAGTATTAAATAATCCAAGAACAGGTAAACCCTATTTCATTGCCATACCTCCAAAACAATAATAAAGGAACAACATGGGCTTATTAAGCGAAGAATTTACACAACAAGACAAACAATTTGATCAATCACACGGTACAGACATTCGACCTTATAAACGTGGAACAGCTTCAGATATTGGACTCGGTGCTTTATCAGGTACAGCTAAAGGTGTGTTATCTGTTTCTAATGCAGTAAGCCGTTTTGTAGAGCGGTGATGAAGTCGCTGATAGACGTGGACAACAAACGTTTGAAGCACTTACACCTAAAAATCAAAGTACAGCAGGTCATATTGCTTCAGGTTTAGGTGAAGTTGTAGGTCAAGCAGCAACAGGCGCAGTATTTGGTGGTTATGGTGCTGTAGCAACAGTGGGTTTAGGAAGTCGTGATATAGAACATACTCGACTAACTCAACAACTTGGTGTAGATCAGAATACAGCAGATACAGTATCCAATATTACAGGTGTGTCTATGGCTGCATTAACAGCCGTTCCAATGTCTAACGTATTTAAAAGTGCAATCAAAGATTATGCCACTACTGTAGGTGGTACAACCATTGCAGGGCAAGCTATGACTTATGTTCAAGGAGATATTCTTGAAAATAAGGGGTATAAGAAACAAGGCGAAATGTATAAGGAAATGGCGACAGATCCTACAATGATTGCTTTGAACCTTGGTATTGGTTCTGCATTTTGGGCTTTAGGTCGTGCTAGACAAGATCCTAATGTATCGCAAGATCAACTTAAACAAATTGAAGCAGAAGCCCAAGCAACCATAGATCAAGCGATTAAAGAAGCTGATTTAAACAGTAGCCCAACCGAACTAAAAACAATGACAGATACACTTCAACATGAAGCAAATTTGAATACAGCGATTGATCAAGTTATGAAAGGTGAAAAGGTTAAAATCAAACAAGCTACAGGTGGCACACCTAAACAACCTACAGCTCAATTTGATATAAAAGCTCTAGTTCATAGTAATCAAAGTCAACGTGTCAAAGACAGTTATCAAGCAGCTCAAGTAGCAGGATTTTCACCTTCACAAGCTAGAGCATTAGTCGGGGAACTTGGTCGAGAAAATGGATTCAATCTCGATACTATGTTCGGCTCACATCAGGACCAGGCGAACCATAAAACTAATAGAGGTATTTTTAGTTGGCAAGATGCATTAGCAGGGAAAGGGCGATTAACTAATTTAATGAACCACATGCAAGCCAAAGGCTTAGTGAATGCAGATGGAACATTTAAACGTACCAATGAATCTTTAACAGCTCAATTCGAGTTTTTAAGAAAAGAGATTGAAGCCAATTCAAAATGGAAAAAATCCTTCCTTGATAAAAAGAATATTAGCAATGATGAAGCAAGGGCCGCATTAGGTGGTAAAGGAACAATTATCGGATGGGCTAGAGGTCAAACTAAACTGAAAAGTGGTGATAGTTTTGATTGGCAAGCTCATGAAGCTACAGCGAACAAATATTCAAATATGGTGGATGGTGAACCAATTTCTTCAGTACGTGTAGACGATACAGCTATAACGTCTGAAGCTCCAATTGCAAGCCGAGACTTATCAGCATTAGATGATACAATTCATCGAGCAGATTTTAAGGAAACTGTACCCCATGTTGTAGTTGATATACTTGATATGGAAACACTATTCCAACCACGACCAACAAAAATTAAAGATGATTTTGGTATGTTTGATTTTGAATCTTCGTTTTTCGATACACCATCTACAGTTAAACAAACTGATCCACATTTAGACACAGATGCACATGCTGATCTCTTTAAAATGATAGATGATGTGATCAAGGATATTGAAACAACTCCAATACCACATACAGCAGAAGGTGTCAGAGTTAAAAGTGGTGAAAAAGAGTTTAAGCCAAACGATTCAATAAAAGTCGATTGGAATGAAGCTACACGTTATGAAAATAAGAAGGCTCATAAGGAATTGAGCAGAACACATACAGATAAAGATGGAAATCTAATTCAAGAACTAAAATATCGTGACTCATACGTGGCTAGAACGGTAGACAGTGCAGGAAAAACTATTTCTGTTCATGTAGGACGTTTAAATAAATCTGATTTTAAGAACCATGCAGGCAATAAAGAGATTGAAACCGCCCTAAACCGTATTTTTAATACCAATAACTACGGTTATCTATCCCAAGTGCCTAAAGGTATAGATACGATCGCTCGATTAGAAGCAGATCCATCTAAAACAATTGCAAGTAAACGTACAGGTGAAGAATTTACAGCAGCTCAATGGAAGCAAAAACTTCAAAACGAACAAGACAATATCATTACCATGAAAAAAGCTATGCAAACTTTAGCTTCATGCGCTTTAAAGAAAGCATCATAATAAGAGAAATAAATGAAAGAACAATGTAAAAAAGCCGTAGAGGACGTATTAGGTAGAAAGCTATCTCAAAAAGAAGCTGAAATGCTCGAACATGAGTTTAAAAAGGCTAGTCGTGAACTTCCTGCTGAAGATATTAAAAAATGGAAGTCTATGTCTGACGAAGAACGTGCTGAAGCTATAGCAGATCGAGCAATCGAAAACTATACCAATCAGCATTTAAAAGACGTATCCAATCTAATCAATGACCTTGAGATTAGAGAGCAATTAACTAAAGAATTGCTGAGTCATCCAACACTTAATCCATTGGAGTCATTAAATCGCAAGTTAGTCATGCATACAGATCAATCAGGTATTTCTACAGTCGAACATCATATTCAAAACATTGAAAATAGATACATGGGTTCATTGGCTGACGTATTCGGTAAAACTCAAAAGAATATGGGCTTCCTACTTGATGCAGATAAAGTCGTTGTATTGGTTAAAGAAATATTTGGCAAAAAATCAGGTGATGCAGAAATTGAAGCTTTAGCTAAATCTGTAACTGATACTTTAGAAAATCTTAGATTACATTTTAATAGATATGGCGGTGATATTAAAAAACTTGCTAACTATGGCTTACCTCAATCTCACAGCTTTTATAAAGTCATTAAGAACGGTAAAGAATCTTGGGTGAATGAAGTTTTTCCTATGACCGATCGTGGTCGCTACAGACATGAAGATGGCAAGCTCATGAACGATGAAGAAGTTAAGAATGTATTACGTGCGGTGTACTCGACTATATCAAGTGAAGGTCACAATAAAGATGCATTGAAGTACCACAACGTACAATCTGAAGCTGAACTTCCTGTAGGCTTAAACATGCAAAATATGCATCAACATACCAGGGAAATACACTTTAAGGACGCTGACGCTTGGGTGGAATACCAGCAAAAATATGGTGACGTAAACTTCCATGACTTGCTATCAAACCACATCAGACGTATGAGTACAGAGATTGCCTTAATGCAGAACTTTGGTTCAAATCCTGAAAAAATGGTCAAACAAATGGGTTATGATCTACTTAATAAAATGATGCAAGATCCTAAATATGTGAATGAGCATAGAAAGATTCAGAAACAAGCTAAATTGATCGAGCGACATTATGACGAACTTGCAGGACAAGCCTTACCGATCGACAGTGAACTTGCTCAAGTCGGTGGTATTTTACGATCGTGGACGGTAGCCACAAAAATGCGGAAGCGCATTTATTACAGCATTTTCAGATCAGGCAACCATGAAACTTGCTTCAGAAATGAATGGAATTGCGTATAGAGAAGTATTCGGCAATCACATGAAACAGTTTTTCAATAAAGAAAATCATGACTTTGCTATCTCAATCGGTTTGCGGTGTACGTGAAATGACCAATAGCCTTGTAAGATTTGGTGACACAGACATTGCTTCAGCTTCAACTAAACTCACACAAGCCAATACAGGTGTTAGAAAACTAGCCAATGCCTTGATTAAAGCTTCAGGTTTGAACCATATCACAGCTTCAGCTAAACGTGGTTTTGGTACAGCGTTAATGCATCAAATCAGTAAATTAAACACTTCTAAGCAATGGCATGAAATAGGTGCTAAAGATAAGAAAATGTTAGAAGGCGGTGGTATTAAAGAAGATCATTGGAATCTACTTAGACAAATTGATCGTACTGAAGCTCCAGGCGGTGAAAAGTTAATTACCAATCAAGATATATTCAAAGCTTCAGATGACTTATTTTTAGATACATATCAAGTGAATAGAGAAGGCTATACAGTTCAAGAATTAGCTGATATTGCATTCAAACATAAAGAGAATTTAGCCAATACTTATATGTCACATATCTATACTGAAACGAATGCAGCAGTATTAGAAGTTCGGGGCTAGGGAACAAACTTTCATGTCAATTGGACGTGAACGTGGAACAGCAACTAATGAATTAGCTCGTTTTTTTTATCAATTTAAACAATTTCCATTGAGTTTCATTATGCGAATTTGGCAACGTGGTATTGCACAGAATACGCCACAAGAGAAGTTTGTGTACTTTGCTAAGATGTTTGCTTATACAACAGTGATGGGCGGTATCGTTGCTCAAGTTCAAAACCTAACAAATGGTAAAGATTTTGATGATCCAACAACTTTAGACTTCTATATGAAGTCGATTGTGAAAGGTGGCAGTGCTTCATTTTTAGCAGATGCCGTATCAGCTACAGCAGATCCTACAGATCGTAGTATTAAAGACTTCGTTATTCCAGCAGCCTTTAAAGATATTATGTCGGTCGGAACAATGGCTTTAGGTGGCGGTAAACAGTTCTTAGATGAGCGTGAATCGACTTACAGTGCTGAAGCCATTAATACGATTAAGAACAATACGCCTTTTCAAAATTTGTGGTACATAAGACTGATCTTCGATCGTTTAGTTGTGAGTGAACTACAAGATATGGTTGATCCAAACTATCGTGATAAGAAGCAAGCAAGACTTGAAAAGCTCGGCAATGGCTTTTGGTGGGATATGAATAATGAAAGTATTGAAATTCCTAAAATTAACCCCAATAAATAAATATACTTTACAACTACTAGCAATAGAGAAATGTTTATGCAAACGACAAAGCTAACATATTTTTTTCCATTAAAAGAAAATGGTTCTATATCTTGGAATGGTTCATCAATTGAATATGAAGAAATTGAGCATTTACCATCGGGGTATATAAAAGTTAAATTTCTAAAGGAACACCTACCTAGTCAAAATGCACCAAATATTGAAGTTGAGATTCCTGAATTTTTTATAATTGATAAAACTAATAAACGTATTTTAAATGATGATGGTAAGGAAATTGCTCTAACTAATATGTTGAAAAGACATCAGGGTATTGGATATGAAACAGATACGTTTCGATTCCAAGTAAGATTACTAAATAATCAATGTATTGAGCTTGAGGGGCTTGTTGGAAATGAACTCCCTACAACAAGTGGTAAAAAGATAGTTTTAGCCAATGGTTGCGAACAACTTATACCTGAAAATCTTGAAGCCAACTATATTCTTTTGAATAATGGACAAATTATATTGCCGTCTAGGAGTGGCGGTAAGACAATTGGTACTTTAATTAATAATCACTGATAACTTAGGCTAGTTCATCTAGCCTTTTTAATACAATATAAAATACAACGATAAATATAATTAATATTAGAACTATAAATATGAGTAAAATAGAAGAATACAAGTCTGAATTAATCCGTATTCAGGAAATATCATTACTAGACACAGTTGATCTATGTGAACGTGCGAATAACTGCGACAAAGAAACTAAGGTTCGGACGTGGTGATGCTTTTTGGCTCTACAAATCTGCTAACCAAACTTTGGCTATTGCAGCACGTATCGAACAACTATTAGAAGCTAAGAATAAAAATAATACAGCTACAGTAGAAGATGAAGAAAAACAAAAAGAAGCTGAAGCGGAAAAACTATTACAACAGATCCGTAAAGAACAAATTAAACGTAAAAAGGTATCTAAAAAAGATGAAGAAAAATAAGAAAGCTTCATTTACTGAATTTTATCTAGTCTATGCACATACTCAAAATTGGATAGTTCCAGACTTTCATTTAACTGTATGCGACTTTTTAGATAACTTTGGATCTCTAGGTGTACTCATGATGCCTAGACGGACATGGTAAATCGACACTACTTGAGATATTCAATGCCTACAGACTTTATAAAGATCCTGAAGAACTCATCCTTGCTCAATCAGCTACAGATGCAGATGCAAAGAAAACAAGTCGAGCTACAGCTCAGATGCTTGAACAAAATCCTTTAGCTTGGAATTGTAAACAAGAAAGAGGATCTGTAACGAAATGGTGGATTAAAGGATCTAGTGAAGTAAAACATGGCAACATGCATGTAAGAGGTATTCTTTCAAACGTCACAGGCGCAAGGGCAAGTCTTATAGTTAATGATGATACAGAAACGCCTACAACTACTGCTAGTCCTGAATTAAGAGAAAAGTTGAGATATAGATTATCTGAACAGATTCATATTCTCATACCCAAAGGGCAACGATTATTTGTTGGTACTCCACATGCTCAAGACAGTTTATATGCAAATTTGATTGAAGCAGAGGCAAATAATTTAGTTTTAAAAATGTTTGAAAAGGAAGCTCGATTTACTTCAAACCAAACAGAAATAAGAACGACTTTTAAGCCTATTTATATATTTAGTGGTATTGGAACACATGCCAAGCTACTCAAAGATTTTGATGATTACACCATTACTAAGCAAGAAACAGATTACTTAATCAAGCTGAAACAATCCTACCCATTAATCGACTGTTATTCAGAAGCACTATGGATTGATCGCTTCACTTCTGAAGTAATGGAACAACGTAGAAAAGAATGTACGACACTTGGCGAATGGGATTCTCAATATTTAATGCATAATAGATCAATCAATGAAATTAGATTAGATCCTGACAGATTAATTCCATATTCAGCAGAAGTAACATTCCATACAGCTAACAGAACAACAATGATGATGCTTGGTGATAAACGTATCGTATCAGCTACTTTAAAAGTAGATCCATCTTCAGGAAAAACTAAGTCTGATGTATCAGCGGCTGCTTTAGTGCTACAAGATGAACAAGGACGCTTATATTGGCACAGATCAATCGCTTTATTGGGTGATGTAGCTGTGACAGATGACAATGGACAGTTTACAGGTGGTCAAGCATGGCAAGTTGCAGATCTCGTTAAAGAGTTTAAGTTGCCCAATTTAGTCATCGAAACGAATCGGCATAGGTGGCTATTTCCCTTCTATCCTTAGAAGTGTACTCAAGAAACGTGGCATATATTGCGGTGTCATAGAACGACATGAAACGCTGAATAAAAATAAACGTATCTTAGAAGCGATCGAAGCACCACTACTTTCAGGCTTCCTATATGCACACCAATCAGTTTTAAAACTGAATGGACAAGATAGCCCACAAGTGAAGCAAATGCGCTTATACGATCCATCTATCACCAATAATGAAGATGACTATATCGACAGCTTAGCACGGTGGTATTAGTTCTGAACCAATCAAAATTGGTAGCAATGATCATTATCCAAGTTTTGATCAAAACAACAATTGGCTTCCAAACAACCAATACTTAGACATGAAAGTTGATTTTTAATACAACGATAATTACAAGTATAAATACAACAATAAAAAATAAATAATAATTAGGACTTATTAAAGAATGACAGTAGAAAATCAATTACCTTATCAATCATTTACAGCGAATGGCTTTACAACAGTATTTCCAACTCTATTTAAAATAGAAGATGAGGATAATGTTAAAGTCACAGCAAATGGAAAGGTCGTATCAACGAATGATTACAGTTATGATCGCCCACTTAATGCAATTGTCTTTTATCTTGCACCTACAGCAAATACAATAATTGAAGTTGAAAGAAAAACAAGTATAGATCGTTCAACCCAATATGAAACGTATAACAATAGTTTTAGACCTGAAGTACTAAATGAAGATTTGAATAGAATCATCCGTATATTACAAGAACTGAATTATACCGATTCAGTCATTATTCAAAACCTCGCAAAAGAGATACTTGAAAGGGCAAAGCAAGATAAAATATTACAAACACAAATCACTCAAAATACACTGACACTAGCAACAGTTCAGCAAATACAACAACAAGAAATTCAAAATAGAATTAATGGGGATCTACAGGTAGCTTTGAATGCAAAATCTTACACAGATTTTATGGTAACTATGAACAATACAAATCCAACAATATTTTCACGGTATTTCAGACAGTATCGTATTCACTGATTCAGGTGAAACACAGCAACAAATTAATGGAAAAACAATAAGAAATGGTGAATATCCAAAAGTACTAGGATCACCAGTATTGCTTAAACTTGATCCAAATAAAGCAAGTTTATTATATGGAATCAGTGATCCAATGCACTTAGATGACAATTTAAACAACTTTAGAGGTCTAAATAATCCTAATGCATGGAATGATTCAAACATACCAATTGGGGGTGTTGCATTTGGTAGAAATAATGTTCCATTTGCTTATTTATCGACGGCATTAGGACATGATTGCGTAGCTTATGGTGTTGCAAGTATTACAGGCGGTGCAGGCTCCTGTACAGGTAATCCCGATGTACCTTCTGATGGAGCTAATTATGGTTATTGCTCATTAGCCTATCGGTAAAGATACTCAAGCTCGTGGAAGAATCTCAAATGCGATGGGTCAAAACTGTATTTCTGAATCTCGATATACATCAACTGATGGGTATAACTGCTTTGCTGGTAAGGCATTACCAACACATCCTGACTATGGTACAGGTGAAGGAGAAGAAGGTGCTGCTGCAAGGGCGCATGGTTATGAATCAAAGGCATACGGTAACTTCGCTTTTGCTTATGGTAGCTTCTTAACAGCATACAATGGATGTCAGCTAATTGGTAAAGGTATGGTATCAAGTAAACGAGGTGTTGGTATTGGATACGGTGTAGATAGACCAACTATTTTTGCAAAAGAAGGTAATGGACAATTTGCTTGGGTTGGCTACAATACGGATGTTCCTCTATCTAAATATGATCACAGACTTGAGAAATCAGATACAGTAAGTTATACAATTGACGCTCAAGGCAGTGATTCAACTCTTGTTGCTTTTGAAGTCAAGGGTTTACTCGGTAATGGTACTTATGGAAGTCTGCATAATGTATTAGTTTCTCATACAAATTCAGGACAACCGTATGGAACTGTTCAATACAGACTAAACGGTCATGAATATCTAACTGTTGATCAATCACTTAAAGCAACGTTCACAGATGCAGTGGAAGTAGGAGGTGCAGGATTCCTTGTTGACGGTAAACGAGTTGTTGGTGGTCAATTAGAAGCTATTACTAATTTAGCAACGACAGCAACAGCGGTAGAAACCATCAATAAAGTGAATGAAATACTAACTGCATTACGTTCTCATGGATTGATAGCGACATAAGATGAAAACAGGCGATATTTACTTAACAGTTTTCTTATTTGCAATAGGCTTTGCTATTTACTTAGCAAAGTCTGTAGCGACTCAGAACTCAGATTCATGGTATGTGATTCGGTGCTAAAGCTATATTAAACGGCTTCACTAGCTTAACGGCAGGAGCAGTATTAATGTGGGCTTCAGTGCCAACTTTAGCGGTCGTTGGACTCGCTGCAATACTAGGAACTCTCGGTACAGAAGTCGTATGCAAATACTTTAAGAAACAACTCCATAAAAACATGAAAGATGTAAAACAAATCATCAAGGAT
>NZ_AMFQ01000150.1:0-347 GCF_000335555.1 Acinetobacter sp. WC-743
CACCATTGACCAAACCTGTTGCACTAAAGCCTGATGCTGTTTGGTTTTTGCCGTTATAGGTCGTATTTAAACTATTCGCTGTCACCGTCGCTTTGGCTTTAGCAATATCTAAAGCCCCATCGACAAAGGTGAGATCATAGTTTTTATCAACGCCATTGGCTTTGTTTGTATAACTGCCTGCGTCTTTAGCCATTACAGATGCTGTCACACCTGATAAGACTGATTCAGTTTCACCATTAACTAAGCCTATTGCACTAAAGCCAGCAGCTGTTTGATTTTGTCCATTATAAACAGTTGATACGCTATTCGCCGTTACAGTCGCTTTGGCTTTGGCAATATCCAATGCA
>NZ_AMFQ01000151.1:0-95412 GCF_000335555.1 Acinetobacter sp. WC-743
GTGAAAGCGGATGCTTCTGCGTTCTAACGCAGTGTATTGGCTGTTGTCATCAATTAAACGTAGTTTTTGGGCTTGGATCGGTGCTGAAATGTTAGCAACGTTCAGTTCGGCTTCATCAATCAACCAGCTTAAATTTTCACTTCTCATCAAACGAGTAAGTAGATCGTGGTCGCTTTCGTTCATCTGTATAATCAATGGACGAACATCGTAGTCTTTGGTCAGCCCAGTTTTATCTAAACTCAAACTAGCAGCAAACAGCGGACTTCTTTGCTGCCATTCTTTATGCAATATTTCAATGACTTGTATCACTGACTTATTCAGAAACACTCTACTATTACGGCGTTTATGCCACAGTGACGTCGCATCCTCAAGTTTGAGCTTATAGACCGTCAGTGCACCATCACTTTGTCCCTGTGCAGCTTCGGTAATGATGCCTGTGGTACGGAACAGTTGTCCGCGGTCGGTGACTTGGTCGATTGCAGCTTGGCAACCGATAAACTGTTTGAGTGGAATATTTGCAGATGTTGCAAGACAGATCAGTTCCGCAGACACGCCTTGATTGATGGCATGTTGTCCATCAATGCGTTGCAAGAACACTTGGGTAGTCAAATCAGGATTGCTAAACTGAATATGCAAAGCTCTTTTTTGAGCGGTTAATCCTAACTGATCCAATACTTTATAAATACTATTGACTAAACTATTCATTAGAATGATTTAATTATTATTAACAAATGTGTTTAGATTATACTCAAAAGTCAAAAAACTGTCATTGAAAATTTGTAAAATTTAATATTTTCTTATATTTATCAAAAACATAAAGTAACTAAAACCAAATACAAAGATTATCCAACTTTCTAGACACTCTCATTTGCAATTGATTTTAGAAAGAATTTATTCAAAATCTGTATCACAATTATCAATTATTTTTAAAAGCTTTATCTCTCATTTTTGTATTCAACTTTATAAAAATGTTTACTTGTTAATTGGCTTTTAAACCTTGATGAGCTATTGAATATCGCTAGCCAGATGCACTTGATAAAAACAATAAAATTATGTTTATGCATCTGCCTCAACGAATATTCTATGATTTTGCTATTGTTTAAGAATTAACCTTTTTTGACGAGATAATGAAATTCTTTATTGCCCGCATCATCCAAAATTTCTTCTTGTAAAACGAGTTCATGTCCCAAATGCATACAAAACTTAGGAATATCCCAAGAGGTTGAATTGTCTGTTGCAAAGATTTCAACAACATCGCCAGATTTAGATTTCCGAATTGCTTGATGCAACATCATTACAGGCTCAGGACAACGCAAGCCACGTGTATTTAATTGAATGTTTGCTGTAGGCAATGGTTCAGACATATCTCATCTCAAAAAAGCTAAATCAGTCCAAGATTTTAACACAAACTCAAATAATCAATAAGGCTTGTTATCTCTGTGTAAAAATGACGCATGCATTCATCTATTTACCTTATTTAATAGATAGACATCTGTATTTTCTTCGGTATGATAAAAAAACATTTACTAGATATTAAGAGTCTTTAGGAAAGATCATGCACGAGGAATCAGGCCCGTCGTGGGGAATGCGTGGCTTACGCAAATGGTTAGGTACAGCACCAGAAACCCGCGATGAACTGCTAAAATTAGTACAAGATTCACGTCGTTTTTTAGAACCCGATACTGTGGCAATGTTAGAGGGCGTGTTAGACCTTCCTGCCACAAAAATTCGTGAAGTGATGACCCCTCGCACAGCGATGGTGAGCTTGCAAGAAGACGACCAACTTCTTGATATTTTAGATGTGCTGATTGAATCCGCACATTCACGTTTTCCAGTTTTCTCATCTGACCAACCTGAAAACGTGGTAGGGATTTTATTGGCTAAAGATCTATTGCCATTTTTAACCAATCGTAGCTCTGGTGTAGATGTTCATGCATTAATGCGCCAGCCTTTATTTGTCCCTGAAAGTGCGCGATCAGATCAAGTTTTGAGAATGTTAAAAAATACCCAGACTCATATTGCCGTTGTCATTGATGAATATGGTTCAACTGCTGGTTTGGTGACTTTGGAAGATATTCTTGAAGAAATTGTTGGCGAAATTGAAGATGAGCATGACAATGCCGATGAAGAAGCTCAATTTATCATTCCTGATACCACTCATAACATAGCCAATGCATGGATTGTGCAAGCACTTACACCAATTGAACATTTTAACAATGTTTTAGATGCTGAATTTTCCGATGATGAAGTAGAAACTATGGGCGGATTACTGCTTCAGGAAATTGGTTTAGTCAGTGATCTTCAAGGTCAAGTGGTTGAACTTGAAGATTGGCAATTTACCATTGTTGAAGCAGATGCCCGCACTATTCATCTGATTCGAGCTGTACGTAAATGAGAGCCTATTTTGACAAGCTGTTAAATTCATCACAACAACAAAAACAATTACCCCTCATTTTCCCTTTAGTCATCGCATTAATCTCAGGTGCAGTGTTTAGTTTAGCACTCGCACCTTATTATTGGTGGTGGCTGGCAATCTTATCACCAGCCTTACTTTATGCTTGCTTAAAAGGTCGTAGTCCTCGTCAAGCCTTTGCCATAGGTCTTAGCTATGGCTTTGGACTGTGGTTTGTTGGGGCATTTTGGCTTTATACCTCCATCCACGTTTATGGTGATACCAATGCAGTCCTCAGCGTATTGATGATTGCAGTTATGGCATTTGTGATGGGGCTATTTACGGCAGTCCAGACATGGGTTTATCGTCGTTTTTTCCCTGAAACCCCATTAACGTTTACACCGCTTTGGATCATCTTTGAATGGTCTAAAACATGGGTGTTCACCGGTTTTCCGTGGTTGTTTGCAGGATATGCGTTCACTGAACGATTCTTAGATAGTTATGCGCCTTTATTTGGTGTATTTGCGGTGTCTTTTGCCGTTATTCTTCTTGCCTGTGCCGTGGTGGAAATCCTGAATAGGAAAGTGTTTTGGGTTGTTCCTGCGCTTGTTGTTTTACTTGGCGCCTGGGGAGCTTCTTTTATCACTTTTGTACAACCGAAAGCTGAAAAACCGCTCTCTGTATCGCTCATTCAAGGTAATATTCCTCAAGATTTAAAATGGCTAACCGAATACCAAGTCAAGACTTTAGAAATTTATGTCAACTTAAGTCGTACTGAATGGGGTAGAGATCTCATTGTTTGGCCTGAATCATCCATTCCCCTATTTCAAACAGATATTGAACAATTTTTGGAGATGATGGATCAGCAAGCCAAAAGCTCGGGTACTGCATGGGTGACAGGCATTCCTTATTGGGATTTAAAAGAATCAAAAAAGAATGGCTATCCAATGTATTACAACAGCATGATGGCTTCTGGTGCAGATTCTTCAGGTTTGTATAAAAAACAACGTTTAGTCCCTTTTGGTGAGTACATTCCACTTTCTGGATTGTTATCTTGGGTCTTACCCGCTTTGCAAAATGATCCATCGATGAGTGGCTTTTCTCAAGGTGCATCGAATCAAAAGCCTTTTAATATTAAAGGACATGATTTAGCTGCTGCGATTTGCTATGAAGTTGCTTATCCAAATCTTACCCGACGCAATGCGATCAACAGTGATTTTTTAGTGACTGTTTCGAATGATGCATGGTTTACGGGAACTGCAGGTCCATTACAACATTTGCAAATGGTTCAAATGCGTGCCAAAGAGAATGGGCGTTGGTTTATCCGTGCTACCAACACAGGCGTAACTGCTTTTATTGACCACAATGGACATATCGTAAAACAAGCGCCTGTAGATCAGAAAGCGGTTCTGCGTGGGGATTTACCTGCAATGCAAGGTGAGACGTGGTATACCCGTTTTAGCGATTATCCGATTTTAATTTTATCGCTTTTATTGTTAATTTTAGGTTGGTTTTATCGCCCTAAAACAGTCGACATCAGTTTTAAAGCACGACGCTAAAGCAGTCCCCCAATCGCATCAAAAGCACCTTCTCTATGCATCATAAAGGAGGTGTTTTTGATACGGATATATCATAACGTTAAAGTAACTTGGTCCCTAAAGGCACATCCAAATCAGGGACACACAAGGCAACATGCCCGTCTTGATTATGAAAGCCTGTCACTAAACACTCAGATTGAATCGGACCAATTTGTTTCTTTGGGAAATTAATCACAGCAACGACCAACTTTCCAATTAAGTTTTCAGGCTGATAGAGTTGGGTAATCTGCGCACTGGATTTTTTAATACCAATCTCCTCTCCAAAATCGACATGTAAAATATAGGCAGGATTACGCGCCTTCTCAAATACTTCAGCTTGAATAATTTTTCCTACACGTAATTCCACTTTAAGAAAGTCATTCCATTCAATTTGTTGCATTTGGTTTCCCTCTTTCTATTGATCACCATAAATATCTAGGATCTGCTGACAATTCACCTATGTTTGAGACTATGTGTGTTTTTAGCCGACACTAGGCAAAAAATACGAAATTTAGCCATTCTAAATGATGAGAAACACTGTTTCACAGGGGAACGACGAAGCGATAAAAAACACACAAGTCCCCCGCTGCAACTTGCGTTACAAACAAAGTCATGCTTTTTTTTGCTCAGGGTTGTGGTTGAAATTATCTCAGCCCGTGTTATGAAACTTAAAAATAGTCTCGCTATTCTCTTCCTTTCCTTGCGAAGGATATTCCTCATGCCTGCTCAATTTTAACCTACAACGCAAGCCATTTATGAAATGTCAACAGCCCTAACATCTTAAATAAATTTAGCCCCATCGACCTTATATGAAATGGACAATGAATCATTTAAAAAGGACATTTATTCAACATACCAAATTTTTAAAAAACGAATCTAATTCAATTATATGTCGCTATACTTTATCTGCCATTCACTGATTTTTTCTTTCAATTGTTTCTCGCTTTATGCTACAGTAGCTGTGCTGATCATAAAGCCGTAAACGTTTACGTCAATCAACGTGCCAACATATCTCCAACAAGGCTTGGAGCTATTTTTTATCAAAATTTGAATATTTTGATGTGGCACTGGCGTTTGTTGGTTTACGGAGTAAAAAATGCAAAAGTCTCAATCTTCTTCTTTATATTTAAGAAAAATTCCAAATCGTTATGCTGCAATTGTAATGCCTTTCTTTTTATCAATTATTATGACCTTTATTGTGTCATGCATTAGTACGTTAAGAAGTATGGGTTTCGACAATTTTTCCGTCAATACGTGGGTTTCAGCATGGGGAATTTCATGGCTGATCGCATTTCCAGTATTGCTTCTGGTTTTACCGATTGTGCGTAAAATAACGATGCTTATTGTTCAACCGAGTTAATTGGATTAAATTTCAGTTTTTAATCAAAACAGTTAAAACACAGAAACGAAAAACCGAGGACATTTCCTCGGTTTTAACGCGCCAATTAAATTTGAGTCACTAAATATGACAACATGCCTGCTAGAAACAGCATAGGAACATAACGGTATGAACGTACTAAATATTGTTCTAATAATGATGAGAATTCAGTTTTTAACTGAATCACCGTTAAATTTAAAGCATTATAAAAACTGATAATAGATAATGCACTAAATACGCTAATCGCCATAAACCCAATTACGATTTGACTACTGGCATCGGCATTTTGCCAAAGGTTTAAAAAAAACTGGCTAATCGGCAATAAGCTCAAAATTAAAAGAACAGATTTGAGCATCGTCCAATGAAATTGGCTAATTTCATCTGATAATAATAATGCTTTCATCTCATCCTCCAAGCAATTTAAATTGCCTTGAGAACTATTATGCAAGCTTTTTAATAAATAAAAAGTCTATTTTTATTCACAATTTAACATTCTTGTAACTATCAAACATGGGAATAATTCTTATTATAACTCTCAAACATGAATTGTTTAACATAGCTGATAAATTTCAATGGCTTACAATATATTTATCAAATAAGAAATATTATCACTTCACTCCACATTTATTATCTCGATAAAGTGAAGTGATTAATTCCATAAAGTACTGCAAAAAATACTTTTAATTATGGCTGGTAATAAATATCAGCATCGTTTCCTTCTCCGCCCTGTTTACCATCTGCGCCAAAAGAATATAAATCAAACTTACGACCTTCTGAACCCGGAATGACATATTGAATATCATTTTCCCAACTGTCTTTTGGATAGCCACCTTTAACATAACCACCTGGTAACCAGTTTTTCGCTGTTGCAGGTTGGTTGACCAAGGCATCTAAACCACCTTCTTGGCTATTCGGATAATGACCATTGTCCAACTTATATTGATCAAGTGCACCTGCCACACCTTTTAAAGTAATCTTAGTGGTATCAACTTTGGCTTTTTCTCCACGTCCCATCACATTCGGCACGATCAAAGCGGCAAGTACACCTAAAATCACAATCACAACCATCACTTCAATTAAGGTAAAACCTGACTGACGAGTCCTATTCATCTTACGTAGCATCTACTTACTCTCTATTCTTTATAAAAATAATTGGCTTAAATCATATTGTTCATATTGACGATTGGCAACATGACAGCAATCACAATCACTAAAACAATACCCGCCATAAATACCAACATTAACGGTTCCAATAATGCCAATAAAGTTGAAATAAATGAAGATACTTCTCGATCCTGCATATCTGATGCACGACTTAGCATTCGATCTAACTCACCAGAAGCTTCACCGCTTTTAATCATTTGTACCATCATTGGTGGGAAATAACCACAGCGCTCCAATTGCGTTGCCAAATTCCCACCTTCTGTCACTTTTTCTGCAGCAACATTGACTGCATCACGAATGACCCAATTACTACTCACGGCTGCACCAATTTTTAAAGCATCGACCAAAGGCACACCTGATTGAGTGAGAATGGACAAGGTACTGGCAAAACGTGCAGCATTTATACCACGAGATAATTTACCAATTAATGGCAGTTTGAGCGTTAAACGATCAAAAGCATAATGCCCTGCCGATGTTCGTAAAAAACGAATCAGTAAGAAGATTCCCACCACACTGGCAACCAAAATAAATGGCCAAGCTTGCCGAATAATTTCACTGGCTTTCATCAAAGCCACCGTAATCCAAGGTAAAGCCTGTTTGCTTTGGTCAAACGTTTTGACGATGTCTGGAACAACATAAGTCATCAAGCCCATAACGATTGCAAAAGACATAAACATGAGAATAATCGGATAGATCATTGCACCTTGAATTTTCTTTTGCATCGCAAAACGGTTTTCCGTGTAGTCTGTAAGTTGGTCTAAAATTAAATCTAAATGCCCTGAACGCTCACCCGCAGCAATTGTCGCAATATATAAATCAGGGAAACGCCCTATTTGTTGCATCGCTTGTGCTAGAGAATGTCCTTCTAAAACTTTGGAACGTACAGAAAGCAAAAGATTTTGCACGTAGACTTTTTCACTTTGTTTGGCAACGGCACGTAAAGCCTCCTCAAGTGGAATTGCAGCAGCAACCAAAACGGAAAGCTGACGTGTCATGAGTGCCAAATCATAGGCTGAAAATTTACGTTGAAACAAACCCGAACTTTTATTTTTGTCTTTTTGTTCAACAGCATCTACGCTTACAGGAATCCATTCTTTATCCCGTAATTGTTGACGAATCTGGCGAGCTGAATCACCTTCTAACACGCCTTTGTGCTGCTTTCCTGAAGCATCAAGCGCAGTAAATTGATATGCTGGCATTGTTATGCTCTAATTTTCCCAAATTTTTTGATTACGCTGTTGCGTCATACCCTATAAATCATTCATATTCATGTCTATCAATGACGGTTACACTCTAACACAAGCCGAATATGGACATGAAACAATTTCATCACAGCCTCACTAAATTAATGAGCCACTGAATTTAAAATGCCGAATACCATTGTTACACCACAAACTATTTATCGTGTTCAAGTTGCTGTTCCAGTGTATTTGAATGACTGTTTTGACTATCAAGTGAGTGCTGAACAGTACGCACAGGCAGAAATCGGTGCACGTGTTGCTGTGTCTTTCGGACGACAAAATCTTGTTGGGGTGATTGTAAAAAAAATTCCGATTGATGAACCTATAGACTCTCATTTTAAACTCAAAGCAATTACTAAACTATTAGATGATCACGCTATTCTAGACAGTAAAGTTTTAAATTTATTGACATGGTCATCGCAATATTACCAATTCCCAATTGGTGAGGTGATTCAAACTGCCCTTCCTACATTACTCCGCCAAGGTAAACCTTATGATTTATTGGCTCGTGTTTGGAAAGTGATAGATTTACATGCTGAAGACAAAGTAAAGCGTTCTGAAAAACAACAAGATGCTTATAAAATTCTAAAATTACATCCAAAAGGAACGCAGGAAAATATCCTAAATCTGAGTGGTATTGAAACAGCAACACTAAAAGTGCTTGAGAAAAAAGCAATTATCCAATTTGCACTTGAACCTCAAAATACTCAACCTGAACCAGTTCAATTGGCTCAGTTGCCACTCACTCCCAATGAAGATCAAAAGAAAGCCATCCAAACGATTTTAAAGGCACTAAAGAAATATCAAGCATTTTTGTTAGATGGTCTAACGGGAAGTGGTAAAACTGAGGTTTATTTACAAGTGATGCATGAGGTACTGAAACAAGGCAAACAAGTGCTTGTTTTAGTCCCTGAAATTGGCTTAACACCACAAACCATCAGCCGTTTTCAGTCACGCTTTCATTGCAATATTGCATTGCTTCACTCTGGTTTAAATGACAGCAAACGTTTACAAGCATGGCAACATGCACAAACAGGTAAAGCCTCTATTATTTTAGGGACTCGCTCTGCAATTTATACACCTTTACCTAATCTCGGTTTAATTATTCTGGATGAAGAGCATGATCTTTCATTTAAACAACAAGAAGGTTTCCGTTATCATGCCCGTGATGTTGCTTTATACCGTGCGCATTTAGAAAATTGTCCAATTATCTTAGGTTCTGCCACACCAAGTATTGAAAGCTATTATTTGGCTCGTCAAGAAAAGCTGACACGTATTGAATTAAATCAACGTGCAGGCGTCGCATTGATGCCGAAAATGCATTTGATTGATTTAAAAGTTGCTAAGAAGCAACATGGCTTAAGTGATGTTTTAATCGGGGAAATTAAAAAGCGTTTAGATAAAAAAGAACAGGTCTTAATCTTTTTAAATCGTCGCGGTTATGCACCTGTATTAATTTGTGAAAGTTGTGGATGGCAAGCCAATTGCCCAAATTGTGATGCACACTTTACCTTACACTTAAAACCTTATCAGCATTTACACTGTCATCATTGTGGGACGATTAATCGTTTGCCTGATGCCTGCCCACAATGCAATCAACAACAATTAAAACCAATCGGCATGGGAACTGCAAAGGTTGAAGAAACCTTAACTGAATTATTCCCCAACTTTCCTGTACTTCGCGTCGATCGGGATTCAACTAGCCGTGTCGGCAGTTGGCAGAAAATCTATGATCAGATTCAAAAAAGTGAACCCACGATTTTGCTTGGGACGCAAATGCTCGCCAAAGGGCATCATTTCCCATATGTCACTTTGGTTGCAATCTTAGATATAGATGCAGGTTTACTCAGTGTCGACTTTCGAGCAACAGAGCGTACAGCCCAATTGATTATTCAAGTTGCAGGTCGGGCAGGTCGTGGAGAGAACAAAGGAGAAGTCTATTTGCAAACACTTCGACCTGATCATCCTTTATTAAATACTTTGATTCACAATGACTATCGAACCTTTGCCAAGCAAACCTTAAAAGATCGTCAAGCCGCTTTGCTTCCCCCTTTTCGCTATGCCAGTTTGATACGCTGTGAATCTAAACATCAGGAAGAAAATCTAAAGTTTTTGACTGAAATGACGCAATTACTTCGTCAAATGTCGGAACCACACTTAATTGATATTTGGGGACCTATTCCAGCCCCAATGGAGCGTAAAGCGGGTCGTTACCAAGCACATGTGGTATTGCTTTCACAAGATCGGGCAAAAATGCACTTTTATGTCCATCAATGGTGGCCACTATTGTTACAGCAAAAACCATCTACAATGAAAGTAACGATTGATGTTGATCCACAAGAGTTAAGTTGAGTCGCTGTTGTTTGTGTTCGGTATTTTAGAAGTGGTGTAAGTATTCAATATCATTTAAATTTTTCTGGTATTTCAAAACCACCCCTCAGAGCAATTTTGTTTAACTCATCAAGGTAGATACATTCTTGTTTTTCTTTATCCCAACGACCACCTTTATCCAAACAGCGGTCTACCTTCATAAAGTTGCACCCAGTAATCATCAGACAAATAAAGCTAATTATGGATATTTTCATAGCTTTTCTCTTTTAACTTCACATTAAAATATTCCACCCATTTCTCTAACATTTGAATTTCACCTCCAGATACCTTTTTATATTTATGCCTATTTATAAATTCTTTTAAGCTATTTATTAATAATTCAGTATCTTCAATTTTTACATTTTCGTAAAAAATTAAGCTTTGCTCATGATTTCTTGAAATTTTATCACCACAGACAACTAAAATAACAGTATAAAATTTTACTCTTTGATTACGATCTATAAATTTAATTTTTTTAATTTCATAATCCATCGAAGTCCAAAAATAACTAGGAATTTTCTCATTTGGCATCCTCATGCATACATTGATAACTCTAGATTTTAATAGATTAGACTCCACAAAATTTAATTTATGAAATGTAGAAATCAAATAAATACATCCTATTAAAAGAATACCTATAATTAAAGAAAATAAGAATAATATGTTTTTAGTCAACAATTTCTATTTCTCCATTACAAGTCATCTCTTTATTTAAGGATTACCGCGCTAATAAAAATTTAATAATTTATTTTACCCCAGTCCTCTTCATTCAACATACTTTGAACTTAGCTCTTTACAGACAAAAAAAGCTATTTTTCTTGCCGATATAATAGTTTTATAATTTCGCAAAAAGGTAATTAATTCTGAAGACAAAAAATAGTCAACATCCCATACCTCTTCTTTTTCTTTATCTAGCGGTAGATTGTGTATTAAATTCAAAATCATTCCAGCACTACGAAAATCCGAAGAATGAACTTGTAATAATACCTCTTTTAAACAGAAATCAAGTATTCTACGCGTACTCTCTACAGGAACGAATGAGGAATTATCAATAACATATTGAAGACAATCAACAATATGCTCTTTTGGATTTCCATTTAACAAAACATTTCTACAAGAGATTATGTTTGCGCGAATAGAATAAATAATATCCATTAATATCCTCCTGGTGTGTACATAGGATCTGCTGGTGTTCTGTAATAACCGTATGGTAATTCAACTCTTTCAATCGGTACTTCAAATATTCCCGATCGGTTAGCTCCAATTATTCAATGATGACTAACATCATAGAATTTATAATAATTTCCCTAAAATCTAGTTAATACATTTTTTTTGCAAAAATTTATAGGCGATCTCTTCCATTTTATATTGCTCATTTATTTTATCAATTTCTTTACAAGACAATATAAAATTAACACCTTTTGGAAATACTTTTATTTCTTTTTTATTCAATGATATCCATACAATTGGTGTTTTGTCGCTTTTAGCTTTCACACCTAATAAGATTAATGAAATCCCCATAGGTTCACGAACAATCCTCCAATCATTATGATTATTATCGCTTTCCACGGTTTGCATGATAGCCCACTCTTTTTTTTGATTAACCTCACTCAGAAACTCATATATAATATATGTGAATACTATTACAATAATAAATCCAAATAAAAAATTTGATTTCTTTTTCATAATATTAACATTCTATTTTGGGTTAAATTATATTAATTTCAACATTAAGAGCTAACTATCATTCCGTACGCTTCCTAACTCTTCAGCTCGATCATACCAAATAGTTCCAAGAATTTTATTTTTCCTAGTACCGATACCAAAATAATAGCATCTAGAAACTTCATAAACCGCTTCAGATGAGCCTCTTAAAGCTGATTGTAAATATAATAAAAACGCTTTTTTTTTATTTTTAGAAACATATACTCCTCTTTCATAACTAACAGCCAAATCATACATTGCATCAGGCCATTTCATTTCTGCCGCTTTTTTTAGATATTCGGTTCCTTTGACATAATCTTGTTCCAAAAAATGACCACCATGTAAATACCATGTTGCAATTGCGTAAGTTGCCTCTGGAGATCCTCGTTTATATGCAAGGTCTAATAGTTTATAAGCTTGTTCGTAATCTGGAACAGCTTGTTTTACTAGCTCACGGCCTTTTTGTATCAGTTCATCATTTGTCAAAATTTTCTCCTTTTAATTACACTTATTATTGCACTTATCCCCCATACCTATTGCTCCACAAATTGGATTACATGGATCAATATCGCAAGCTAATAATACTGGAATTATGCCAATTGATTTCGGTGGCCAAGGTCCTTTATGGTTAGGTGGACGCTTATTATTTGGCCGCCTATTTTGGTCACCTTTTTCTCCCCCTCGATCTGCTTGTTTTCTAGACTGACCTTTTTCATGCTTTTCTAGAGTTGATGGTCGAGCATTATTCGTATGTTCTTCAGCAAGCCCCATAGAGTCATAAAAATTAATCGGATTATTTTCTACATAAGCATAGGTATTTAAACCACCCGCCAAGCCAATCGGATCACTCTGAGTATAACGCCCTATACTGGCATCATAGTAACGATTCCAGTTATACCAAAGCGCACTTTCAACATCAAAATACTGTCCAGGAAAACCTAAGTTAAAGTCCCCAATACTACTGTGAATCACAGCACTGTCATAACTACTGAGTTGTGCTTTCCATACTATGGCTTGATTTGCATCTGTAATAATCTCTGGACGACCTAAATGATCATTATGGATATAGTAAAATTGATTGTTTGTAACCAATCCAATCGGTTGATCACCCAACCAAATATAAATCTTAGACAAACTGCCATTTTGTGAACTAGAAAGTGGGCTTTCAGCCAATAAGCGACCATCAGCAGAATAAATATAATTAATCGTTCCGCCACTGCCAGATTTACGACTACGGAGATTAAAAACATCATAGTCATAACTTACTGTTGCACCTGTATTGACACTTTTTAGACGGTTAAAGCCATCATAAGTATAGTTAACTGTTCCGCCATAACCAGTTTTCTGGATCAGATTACCAACACTATCATAGCTAAAACTTTTTGCTTCAGCACCTGTGGCACTGTTTAAACGATTACCTCGACCAAGAACATAACTTGCCGCAGCATTACTGTTACCCCAACGGTAGGTTCGGTTATAGTTACTATCATTTTGCCAACGTTCATCATTGTAACGAGATGAAGCTATCTTGAGTTGTCCAAGCGTATCGTACCAATAGTCAATTGATTGACCTCTATTCAATCTATCATCAATTTTTGTCATCCAATTATTGGCGTTATAATCATGCTTTAGATTTTGAACTCGTGGTGAATATATACTTGTTAAACGGTAGTCTAGATCATAGCTGGTTTGTCGTGACAAACCATTGCCATAAGTCCAGCTTTTAATGCCACCATAGGGCTCATAAGTGACATTGTTGACAATAGTTTGTATGGTCGAACCTGTCTTAAATTTAACAGCGCGAACTCGATTTAATCCA
Source organism: Acinetobacter sp. WC-743 (assembly GCF_000335555.1). Taxonomy (NCBI): domain Bacteria; kingdom Pseudomonadati; phylum Pseudomonadota; class Gammaproteobacteria; order Moraxellales; family Moraxellaceae; genus Acinetobacter; species Acinetobacter sp. WC-743. Next base: position 13,646 of record NZ_AMFQ01000151.1, read on the forward strand.
TCATATTCATAAATGACCTTATTATTGTCATTCTCACGGCTTTCACCAATCAAATTACCGAGATTGTCATAGCTCCAATAGGTTGAATAAGTAACGCCAGCGATTGTTTTGATTTCTACCGCAAGCTGACCGTCTTTGGTATATCCATAACCTGTGGAAGTCACCCCATCTGCTGTTGCACACAATTGTCCAATACCATTACTACAATTGTCATAAACCCAAGTTTGAACATGAGTGCCTGATTGTGCTTTTATACGACGATTTAAAGCATCATAGCTATATACTGTCCTGTCATAATTGCCACGTGTTAAATAAATGAGGTTACCCTCATTATCATATTGATATTGGGTTAACCCTGTATCAGGGCTGTTTGTTGATAACAACTGACCAAACCCATCATAAGCATATGTCGTCGTATTACTGTTTGCATCGTTCACACGGAGCAATTGTCCAAAAGCATCATAGGAATAAGTAACAGATGAGCCATCACTACGAGATTCTCGACTAATATTGCCTTGTGAATCATAAGAATATGAGGTTATATTGCCCAAAGAGTCTGTTTGTTTGATGACATTTCCATTTGCATCATATTCATAACGTTGGTTTTGCCCATTGTTACCGAGATCCGCAGTGGTCCAACCAAGTTGATTATGTTGATTGGCTTTGGAGTAACGAAGCGAACCGCTTTCTTTATAGCGAACACTCAACAGTTGTCCAAGATTAGAATATTGGTACTCTTGGCTACTTAGAATCTCTCGTCCTCGACCATGAGTAATTTGAGAAACTGTGCCATTATTATTGTAATAGATAGATTCTCTCACGCCATTACGGTCAATCTGCGTGACACCAAATGCTCCATATTCAAATGTTTGAGTCCGAGTCTGGTTCTGATCAAGAGTTTGTCTGATTTGAGTCGTTTGACCACGAGCATTGTAAAAATAATCTTCGATTAAACCATTTGGATAGGTAATTTTACCGACCAATCCTAAGCCATTATAATTTGAATAATATGTTACATGCCCTAATGCATTGGTGTTTTGACTCAAATTCCCTTCAGAATCATATTGATAAATTGTATTTTTACCATTACTGTTGATCACAACAGCACTCAACATTCCATTGCTGTGTAAACTATAGCCATAGCCCGTTGCACGACAATTGACTGTCCCTGTTTTATTACAGATGTTCTGACTTTTAAGTCGATAACTCGCAGATTCATTCACACCATAGTAGCTATATACTTCATCCCGAATTAAACGATTAGAACCATCCAATATTTGGATTTGAGTAATTAAATTTGTTCGTTCAAGATAGCTATAATTTCTGATTTGAGCATTGGCAAGGTTATTGTTCTGGATACCTGATATTTCTTGTGTAATTCGTCCAAAACCATCACGCTGATAGCGTGTTTCTATACCCTTCCAGTCTTTTTTGGAAATCACATACCCATTGTTATCATAGGTGGTGGTTGCACTGCTATTTGGACAATTATTGACGCCACTTCTTTCTATCCTAGCGAGTTTATTTTTTTGATTATTGGTATAAATATACTTAAACACAGCACCTAAAGGATTTGTCACTGTTGTATAATTATCGGCAAAAACCAAGTTATCAACTTGTGTACCATCACTACGACCACTTTGAATCGCTTTATTTCCATTAAAAGAATAACTATTGTAACGGATACCGTTTACAGAGATCCCACTCAGTACCTGATCACCTGCACCATTCTCTCCATAATGGTATGCTCGCGAACCTAAACTATTTGGATAAGTGACAGAAACTAAATATGTGATTTTTCTTTTAGGTAATACAACCCTACCAGATCTTCTAGAGCTAGATACATATTTATAATCGTAATTATAAAGATAAATATTCCCTGATGGATCTGTCACTGAGCCCAACATACCATCTTGATTCCATGTTAAAACCACCGTTTTCCCATTGGTATGTGTCACTTTAATTAATCTTTGCTTTTCATCATAAGAAAGTACCCAGCCAACATTATGAGCATTCTTTTTACGAAGTAGCCGTCCATCTAATGTATAGGTTTCAACACCACCATCGGGTAAAATAACATTGATTTCTGTACGAGTTCCCTGAAGCAGCATCAACTCATTGAAGTAGTAATTTTCACCGTTTGGTAATTTTCGAATTTTTCTTCCTTGCGCATCATTGGCTAAACGATAGTCAAAATTGTGGCGCCACTTCCCATTGGCTGAGAAGTTCGCAGAACCACTCGCAAAAGAATCATAATATCGAACAAAGGCTAATGGCATTTCACCAGAGCCTAGAAAGTCCTGCTCTTGTTGGATCTTTTTTCCATTTGCAATCACGATAGGATTAGCAGTGGTGTCTGTAGAACACTCTGTTTGTGTTGAATTGGGAAAAATAACCTCACGATCACCAGAACCCGAATTTCCCCCACTTCCACCAGGAGAACTACCACCTCCCTCAGGAAAATTAGGAAATGGACTCGGTCTTATAGCCTCTACTTTTATCGTTGGTAATTGACCTAAATTATTGGATGGACAAGAACTAGCTGCTTTAGCTAGCGCTTGGCACTCAGAATCTCCTGATGCGCCATTACCGCAAAAAAGTTTTAAATCCATTAGAATATCTTCACAACTACCATAATATGAATATGAAAGTTGTGTGATCAACAATAAGAAGAACCCACAGAATAATTTTTTTGTCATTTCTTTCATATCAAATTCTAAGCATTGTAAAGATTAAGATTTAATGAAAACAATAATCATTATCAATTGTATTTTTTAATGACTTTCTGATTTTATTAAGTCTTTCTAAATAACGGTTGGTTGAAAATTCTTATTAAAAATCCAAGTATTAAAAGCCAAAATTTATAAAAATAAAGTAAAAAAATTAAAATTCATCCCTAATAATCCACCTTATCGCAGACATCTTTTAAAAGTCAAAAATGCTTCATATGCCTTTATTAGTATTGATCTTGATAGCGACATCAGACATTGATAAAAGGCTAGGTTTAGATGATTTTTGCTTTAAAAAGTACGTTAAAAAAATCCATTATTTTAAGGCTTTAAATTTAAAGAAATTATTCACTTTTATTCTACTCACAAGCAATTTCTCAATAAATATCTCCAAGTCAGTCACAAAATCAAGCTACAATTTCCTGAGAAAGAAAAGAATGTAAGGCACGTGAATGTCATTGTTACTCCAAATCACCATTTTTCTTGGTGCAGCTTTAATCCTTGTTCCCCTCGGGAAAAAACTGGGCATTGCGACTGTGCTCGGTTATCTATTTACAGGAATATTGCTCGGTCCAAGTGCGCTGAATATTGCCAATGATCCAGATGAAATTATGCATCTCGCTGAGTTTGGCGTGATTCTGTTAATGTTTCTGATTGGCTTGGAACTTCGCCCACAACGTTTGTGGGAAATGCGTCAGTCGATTTTTGTCATGGGGAGTTTACAAGTCGTTGTGACCGGTGTGGTACTGATGGGTACGCTCTTTTTGCTTTTCCAACAATCACTGCCCGCAAGCTTTGTCATCGGCTTTGCCTTAGCATTGTCATCAACTGCTTTCGTTTTACAGCTTTTGGAAGAAAAACAACAACTCAACACCACACATGGTCAACAGTCTTTTTCTATTTTACTTTTTCAGGATATTGCCGCAATTCCCTTACTGGCAATTATTCCGCTTTTAGCAGGCAGTGAATCTAGCCATCACGGTGTAGCTTACTTTGCTGCGATTGTCGCGACATTTACAGGTTTATTTCTTTTTAGTCGTTATGTCATGCGTCCCTTTTTCCGCTTTGTGGCAAAAAGTGGTGCTACAGAACTCATCACCGCAGTGGGATTATTTATCGTTCTGGGTGTAGTTTTATTGATGGATACACTGGGCATCAGCACGACATTAGGTGCATTTTTAACAGGTGTATTGCTTGCAGACTCAGAGTTTCGTCATGAACTAGAAGCCAGCATTGCGCCATTTAAAGGATTATTACTCGGTCTCTTCTTTATGACTGTGGGTATGACCACACAAATCTCATTAGTCATAGACATGCCGCTCCTGATCGTTGGTGGAGCGATTGGTTTAGTCCTGATTAAACTGCTGACCATGCTAGCGATTGCACGCTATAAAAAAATGACTTGGACCAACAGCTTGATGGTTGCAAGCTGTTTGGCTCAAGGTGGTGAATTTGCATTTGTGGTTTTGAATGTCGCCAAGAGTGAAAAAGTGTTGACTGAAGCAATTTTGGAACCGATCACCTTGATTGTGACCTTGTCCATGATCTTCACCCCTGTTGTATTTTGGTTGGTCAGCAGTTGGCTTTTACCCTTAATCAATAAAAATACAGCACCTAAATACGATGACATTCCCAATGAACATCCTGCTTTAATTATTGCTGGATTTGGTCGTGTCGGACAAATCGTTGCACGTTTAGCACGCATTCGCCATTTTCCATTTACTGCAATTGACAACAATCTGCAGCAAATTGACTTTGTTCGCCGTTATGGCGGTACTTTATATTATGGTGATGTCACACAACCCGATTTATTACGTTCAGCAGGAATAGAACAAGCCAAAGTTTTTGTTTTGGCGATTGACGATGTTGAGGACTCCATGAATGTTTCTCGCCATATTTTACTTAATTACCCCAACCTGACATTATTGGTACGTGCTCGTGATCGCTATCATATGCATTTACTACGTGATGTGGGGGTAAAACATATATGGCGCGAAACCTACTTAACCTCATTGGGTATGGGTTATCGAACACTCTGTGAACTGGGCATGAGCAAAGAAGAAGCTTATAAAAGTGTCGAGTTGTTTAGAAACTATGATGAAGAATTGTTAGCACGCCAACAGCGTATTTATACGGATGAGCAAAAAGTTTTTGAAAGTTACCGTGATTTTATTTCTGAACTTGAGCATCTATTTGAAAGTGATGCCCAAGTAGAACATCAAAATCTGGAGAAATACAAAGACATGCCAGATCTGGATGAATCAGGTCTAGAACGTCCTGTAGCTCAACCCGAAAATGCATCTATCCAATATGATCGTATCAATATTGCCCGTGATGACGAAAATTAACTTTAAGAAGCATCGTTTTTAGGGTGAAATGAACTTGTGATTTATAATATCGTCACCATCTAAACAGGGATTTGGAGAATTTTATGTCTGATTTACGTCAACGTTTTTATATTGAAGATAACCCTGTGCGTGGTGAGATTGTGCATTTAGATACGGCACTACAAACTATTTTGTCACAACGTAATTATGCGCCTGCTGTGCGTATCTTACTTGGTGAAATGTTGAGTGCTACCGCATTATTGGCAAGTACATTAAAAATAAAAGGACGTATTAGCTTACAAATTCAAGCCCAAGGTACATTTAAGTGGGCGATGGCTGAGTGCAATCATTTAGGTGATGTACGTGCGCTTGCAGATTATGAAGAAGATCCACACTTCATGTTGAGTGAAGACAGCAGCACTGTACTCAGCACGCTACAACAACCTGTTTTATTTATTAACATTGAACCTGAAATGGGTGAACGTTATCAAGGAATTGTACCACTTGATCAACCTACCCTTGCGGGTTGCTTAATGCAGTACTATGACCTTTCTGCACAAATTCCAACACGCATTGTTTTAGCGAGCACCCACCACAATGCGGGGGGACTACTGATTCAGTTATTACCACGTAATAATGAAGAAGAACAACAGCGTGTAGATGAAGATTTGTGGCCACGTTTAATTATGTTGACCCAAACTCTCAAACCTGAAGAGTTAACTGACTTGACTGCGCAAGAAATTCTGTATCGTTTATACAACGAAGAAGAAGTTCGCTTGCCTGATGTTGAACAACTTCAATTTAACTGCACTTGTTCACGTGATAAATGTAAAAATGCATTGATTCAAATTGGCTTAGATGCAGTGAAGGAAACTTTGGAAATCCAAAATCCAATCGAAATGGATTGCCAATTCTGCAATAAGAAATACCAGTTCACAGCAAAAGAAGCATTAAATCTCTTTGGCGAACATTTAAGTTAATTGATCGACATTTTAGTGATTTATATTTAAGTTTCCAACCCTTTAACATATTGATTTTAATTTAAAAAAGAGCAAACTAATTTGCTCTTTTTTTATTCTATTTCAATTCATCACAAGGATATCCAATGAAAATAAAAGCACTTGTTATGTTCAGTTGCCTGTTGTTTACAGGCTTGACACAAGCAGCAGATCTTGCAGGTAAATGGAAGGCGATTGATGACAAAACTGGCTATTCCAGAGCAGATGTTGAAATCAGTAAAAATCCAAATGGGACTTATAGCGGTAAAATTTATAATACCCGCCCCCTGCCCAATAGCCCTTTAGTGGGATATTGCCATAAATGCAAAGGCAATCTAAAAGACGCCCCAATCGTTGGCTTGAAAATTATTGATGACTTTAAACAAAGTCCAGATAATCCTAGTGAATATGTTGCAGGACATGTTTTAGACCCATTATCTGGCAATGTCTATTCGGGTAAAATTAAAATTAATCCTAAAGGCAACCGATTAACACTCCGTGGATATATTGGAATTTCCTTATTGGGTCGATCTCAAACTTGGGTCAGAATTGAATAATTGTGGTTAATTATAAAAAAAGCGCTTCGGCGCTTTTTTTATAATATTTTTGATGTGAGTTCACAGGATTAATCTTTTTGGATACATTTATTTTTCAATGAATATTACATGATACAAAGCTGTCATCATGGCTTATACCCTTTTTTATATTAATGCATTTTGACTCACGATGATGCCAATATGACTCAAAAATAAGTTTTGAAACAATAACCACACTAAGTTACTCTTCCATCTGCCTAAAAAAAGGCATAAAAATAGAATAAAGTTAAACAAAATAATGACCTGAACTATGGCAAAAAACTATTACGAAGATTTAGGTGTTTCTCGAACTGCGACACCAGATGAGATAAAAAAGGCATATCGAAAATTAGCGCGCAAATACCACCCTGACGTGAGTAAAGAGGCAGATGCCGAAGCCAAAATGCAAGCAATCAATGTGGCTTACGACACATTAAGCAATGAAGAAAAGAAAAAACAATATGATTTTGAGTTAGACAATCCTTACGCAAATGCAAGTGGCTTCGGTGGGCAATCTTCAGGGCAAGGTGGTTTTGATGGTAGTCAGTTCCATCGCAGTTATAGTCAAGGTGGTGGCGAAGACTTTAGTGGCTTTGAAGACCTATTTGGTCGCTTTGGCAGTGGTTTTGGTGGTGGGCGCTCACAAGATTTTGGACAAAGAGGCTCTCAACAGCAACGTAGTTATCGAGGTGAGGATCAACATGCCAGTATTCAAATTCCTGTAAATATTGGTTATGAAGGTGCAACACAAAGCATTACCTTGCAAATTCCAACTTACAATGCTTATGGTGAGCCTGAAGTACAGCGAAAAACCTTGCAAGTTAAAATCCCAAAAGGCATGAAAGAAGGACAGCAAATTCGTCTGTCCAAACAAGGTCAAGCGGGTATCAATGGGGGTGAAAATGGTGATCTGTATATTGAAATCCAATATCAAGACACTGACCGCATTCGCGTTGAAGGCGCTGACGTTTACTACACAGTTGATGTCACACCTTGGGAAGCAGCGCTTGGTCAAAGTATTGAAATCGACACCCCTGCTGGTAAAGTCAAAGTCACTGTTCCAAAAAATGCCAAAAATGATCAACAGTTACGCCTAAAAGACAAAGGCATACCCAATAAGACACCCGGGCATCTTTATTTGGTGATCAATATTGTTTATCCCAAAGTCACCACAGACCAACAGCAAAAAGCATATCAAGATTTTGCAGATGCTTTTAATGACTTTCACCCACGTTCATAATTTTTATAGATGCATATAACGATGCTAAAGGAGAGCAATCATGACAACCATTCAATATCGTGAAATTGTCTATGACGGTTTCCATGATGCGGAAATCGTAGATGAAAACATAAATTTAGATCTCAAACATTTTGCTGAAGCATGCGGTCAAAGCCCTGAATGGATTTTGCAATTATTGGAATATGAGATTTTACCTGCACGCCCAGAAAATCGTATCCATCAATTTTTTGGAGAAGATATTTCACGAGCACGTCGAGCCTACCGCTTGCAACGTGACTTTGAAGCCAGTCTATCTGCTGTCGCGATGATGATGGATTTACTTGACGAGGTTCAACAATTACGCAAACAAGTCAAACACCTTCACCTCCATGCTCATTAATTCATTTCAAAATGTTAATGCCTAGTGACAGGTTAATATTTAACCTGTCATGATGCAGAACTTGTCTTTCCGTTTTTGTTTGATTGTTAGAATTTTTATGCAAGAGGTTATAGGCGCTAATGAATTCGAAAGTAATGAATAAAAAGTTGAAACACATGTTCCCAGAATATCGTGATCTCATGTGTATGCTAAAACAAGAAGATCCACATTTTGCCAAGCTTTTAATTGATCATGATGAACTGGATCGTGAAATCAGTCATCTTGAACTTGATCCCCTCAATCATATTCATGAAAATATTGAGCAACTTAAACGTAAAAAATTGAGATTAAAAGATCAACTCTATTTGATTTTACAAAAAACAGCTCATATCAATCCTCAACCAGAATAATATTTAATTATTTCAGTTTTGTGATTTTTTCAACTTCTTTCATGGTTTGTTTGATCGGCTCATAATCCAAAAACCATAATAAATTCACGTGCTGATTTTTATGTTGTTGTGCCAACATATCAATCACACTTCTTTCACCACGTCCAACCAAATGACGGCGGTAAAAGTAGATTAATAAGCCGATCGTACATGCCAGCATCACCCCAATCATAATCCAGAATCCCATTGGACTACGCAAACCGGGAATAAATTCAAAATTCATTCCATAAACACCCGTTAATAAGGTGAGTGGTGCAAATACCGCAGTAATAATGGCAAGTATTCGCATGTTTTCATTGGTTTGATTGGCGATCGCTGAAAAATGTAAATCAATTGCTGTTTGGATGGCTGTGCTCAATCTCACCGTATACTTTTGGATACGTTCGACATGGCTCACCAAATCATCGACTCGAACCAAAATAATATCTTGCTTTTCACTATGCTTTTTACCTTTTAAATGGGCATAGTTTTCAACAATTTCATCTCGAAGTTCCTGTAAAGAATCAATTTGTTCTTCACATAGGTTTTCAATTTGCTGAAACACCATATTCTCTTGGAATAGTTGATGCCATTTTGAAAAGCGACGATTGCCTTGCAAAAGTTCTTGTTGCCAAAACTCGACACGGCGTGAAAGCGGATTGCGCAAATCCAGATAGCCATCAATCATGCTATTTAATAAACGTAATGCTAAATCTAAGGGTGTTCTCGGGAGCTTGCGTGGTTTGTTTTGCTCTTCTAAATCCTTATTCATGATATTCAGGATACGAGCTAAATAGCTTTCAAAGGCATGGTTGCCCTGCTCACGTACGGTGATTAAAGCTTGAGGGGTAATAATAAAACTGACTGGAGATGTCGCTAAACCAAAAACACGATCATGTTGTTCTAATGCCGTGTCACCACTACTGATCTGATCATCTGGAGTAATCAGTTTCCGAAAAATTAATAAATCATAATCTTCCATCGTATCAAAGGCACATGGGTGTTCGATGTTTAAAATATCTCGAATATGATATTCATTGAGATGAACGTCCGTATCATTATGAATTTCTTTTTGCCATTGCTCCGCACGATTAACTACATCTTCACGCGTACAATCCACCCAAACAAACTGTTGTTCTGCATCGAGCACAGGTTGTTTCTGTATACAAGTATAAGGTTCATCAGGATGCTGAAAAAAATAGAAACTTTGCATATTCACAGTAATTATTGATCTTTCTTGCTATGCATCATGCCATAAAAAAAGCCCTGAGCAAGCCAAAGTTGTTACTTTGGCAAAACTCAAGGCGGGCTTTTTTTATTAGACTTTAAACAAACTAAAAGGGTCTAAAGCCTAGCAAGCTTATGCTTGGTCTACATCTTTCATCGTTAATTTAATACGACCACGGTTGTCTACATCAGCAACTTGAACTTTAACATCTTGACCTTCAGCCAAAATATCTGTCACGTTTGCAACACGTTCATTTGAAATTTGTGAGATGTGAAGTAAACCATCTGTACCCGGCATAATGTTTACAAATGCACCGAATTCAACAATACGAATCACTTTACCTGGGTAGATTTTACCTGGTTCAACTTCTGCTGTAAGTGCTTGGATTTTTGCAATCGCTGCTTGAGCTGCTGCTTTAGTTTCACCAAATACACGTACTGTGCCGTTGTCTTCGATATCAATTGCCGCTTTAGTTTCTTCAGTGATTTGACGAATTGTCGCACCACCTTTACCAATCACATCACGGATCTTATCAGGGTTGATGTTGATCACTTGGAATGTTGGCGCATGCATTGAAATTTCAGGGCGAGCACGTGAAATCACTTGGTTCATTGCGTTAAGAATATGCATACGACCTGCATATGCTTGATTCAACGCAACTTCCATAATTTCTTCTGTGATTCCTTCGATTTTGATGTCCATTTGAAGTGCAGTAATACCGTTTGCAGAACCTGCGACTTTAAAGTCCATATCACCTAAGTGGTCTTCATCACCTAAGATGTCAGAAAGCACAGCAAAACGCTCACCTTCTTTTACGAGACCCATTGCAATACCTGCAACTGGCGCTTTAAGTGGAACACCTGCATCCATAAGTGACAATGATGCACCACATACAGAAGCCATTGAAGATGAACCATTTGATTCAGTAATGTCAGACACGATACGAATCACATACGGGAAGCGATCAGCTGGTGGAAGTACCGCTTGAACACCACGGCGAGCCAAACGACCATGACCAATTTCACGGCGTTTAGGACCAGATTCACGACCTGTCTCACCCACAGAGTATGCTGGGAAGTTATAGTGCAACATGAAGTTGTCGGTTTTTGTACCCGCTAAAGTATCAACCATCAACGCATCACGTGTATTACCTAAAGTCGTTGTAACCAACGCCTGAGTTTCACCACGCGTAAACAATGCTGAACCATGAGCACGATCCAATACACCCACTTGTACGTCTAATGCGCGAACAGTTTTGGTATCACGACCGTCAATACGTGGTTTACCTGAAAGGATATTGTCACGCACTGTACGGTATTTTAAATCTTCAAAGAGTTCATTTAAGTCGTCAGCGATACCATCAACATCTTCTTCTGGAACAAACTGCGCAACAGCCTCAGCTTGTAAAGCATCTAATGCAGCATAACGGTCATGCTTAACCGCAATGGTATATGCTTCAGAGATTTTCGCTTCAAATGCGTCTTTTAATTTTGCACGAAGGTCTTCGTTTTTAACTGGAGCAGTCCAAGTAGATTCTGTTGCACCAGCGGCAGCAGCAAATTCTTTAATCGCTTGGATCGCAATTTGCATTTCATCATGACCGAAAAGCACAGCACCCAACATTTGGTCTTCTGAAAGCTCTTTCGCTTCAGACTCAACCATCAATACCGCAGATTCTGTACCTGCAACAACAAGATCAAGATCAGATTGAGCAAGCTGTTCTAAATTTGGGTTAAGAACATATTCACCGTTGATTAAACCAACACGCGCACCACCGATTGGACCACGGAAAGGTGTGCCAGCGATAGCTAAAGCTGCTGAAGTACCCAACATTGCAGCGATATCCGCTTCCATTGTTTTATCAGAAGAAACAACTGTAGCAGTCACTTGGATTTCGTTATAGTAACCTTCAGGGAACAATGGACGAATTGGGCGGTCAATAAGACGAGAAATTAAAGTTTCTGACTCTGAAGCACGACCTTCACGCTTACCATATCCACCTGGGATACGACCTGCAGCATATTGTTTTTCTTGATAGTTTACTGTAAGTGGGAAAAAGTCTTGTCCTGCTTTAGCAGTAGGTTGTGCAACGACAGCTACAAGAACAGTTACACCACCCATAGTGATCAATACAGTGTTTGCTTGACGAGCAACGCGACCTGTTTCTAATACAACTTGATGTTGACCATATTGAAATTCTTTACGAATAACATTAAACATTGACATGTATTTTTGTTTCCTAATTTTATTCTAGTGGAGACCCCTAAGGTTTGGCATTCATATCTGTTACATAAATGACAAAGCTTAGAAGCCGACCTCACTAGACAATAAATCTTTATTTAGACTAATTTTAAACACGAAGAAGGAGCGAATATTCGCCCCTTCCCTTTTATCCAGTAAATACTGGATAGACTTTAGTTTTCATCAATACAGCATTCTGCATGCAATAATCCGAAAATAAAAGTTTAAATCGAATTAACGACGTAAACCTAAAGCAGCAATCAAATCGCTATAACGAGTAGCATCTTTACCTTTAAGGTAGTCAAGAAGCTTACGACGTTGGTTAACCATACGGATCAAACCACGACGGCTATGATGGTCGTGTTTGTGTTCTTTGAAGTGACCTTGCAAATCATTGATTTGAGCAGTCAATAAAGCAACTTGTACTTCTGGTGAACCAGTGTCATTTTCAGCACGAGCGAATTTTGCAACGATCTCTGCGCGATCTGCGTTTGTTAAAGCCATTCGATTTCTCCGAGATGCTTAATTTAAATACTTGATACAAATCAAATTGATTCTTCAAAACCAATTTAACTGCCGTGCATCACTACAGCAGAGGCTTATTTTAAAGGAAGTATGTTGAGATTGCAAAAATATTGTACATCTCAGTTCTAGCAAGTTTCACTTGATGATAAAAGCACATCAATATTGCACTTTTTTTACACAGTGCATGGCAATTCGGACACAGACATTTATCTCGACTCAGTTCACACTTGTTCTGAATAAAAATAAGCATGGACAACGATTGTGAAGTTATTTTCGACCAACACCTGTTTTGTACCCAAGGATTTGGGCAGCATCACCAGTAATAAAAATGAAGTTCATCCTGAACTCGGGGGAATGACCGTAAAACAAGTAGATAAAATCTGGCAGAGTATTGAGCACCTTTATCAAACAGGTAATCACCCCCTGATCAGTGTGTGTTTAAGACGTAAAGGTCAAATCATATTGAACCGCAGTTTGGGGCATGCCTCAGGAAACTCTGCGGATGGTTTAGCCAAAAATGCCGTGATTGCAAATCCAGATACCCCCATTTGCTTATTTTCAGCATCCAAAATGATTACCGCCATCTTGATTCACATGTTAGATGAAACAGGTGAAATCAACTTATTGGACCCGATCAGTCATTACATTCCTGAATATGCACAAAATGGCAAACGCCGTGCCACAATCTTTCATTTACTGTCGCATCGTGGTGGCATTCCACGTATAGAAATGCAAGTCACCCCCGAGCTATTATTTGATAAAGATCAAATTTTACAATATCTCTATGCTGCACAGCCGATTTCCCCTGCAGGCTCACATTTAGCTTACCATGCAGTCACAGCAGGTTATATTCTAGGTGAATTGATCGAGCGCGTGACTGGACAAGATCTCCGTCAATTCCTCCATGAAAAAATTGAAAAACCCATGAATATGCCGTTTTTCAATTATGGTTTAAAACCTGAATATCGCGATCAAGTCGCGCTGAATTATCCGACTGGTGTACATCCAAAACTTGGAACTGATTTATATTTAAATCATGTTTTAGGTGGGGGATTACAACTTGCGGTAGATGTAACCAATGATCCACGCTTTATGGATACTGTCTGCCCTGCTGGCAACATTTATACCAGTGCAGAACAAGCCAACCGTTTTTTTGAAATGTTGTTGAATGGTGGAGAATATCAGGGCAAACGTATTATGAGCCCAGAAACGGTTTTCCGTGCAACGCTACCAACATCCACCACCAATATTGATCGAACACTACTTGCCCCTATGCGCTATGCATTAGGTCCAATGTTAGGCAGCAATCCTTTGGGTATTTTTGGTCCAATGACAGGACAAGCGTTTGGTCATCTTGGATTTTCCAATATCTTATGCTGGGCTGATCCTCAACGTGATATTAGTGTCAGTATTTTAAATACAGGAAAAGCCGTCATGGGTACACATATTCCTGCATTGGCACAAACACTTTATCAAATTTCCAATAACTGCCCTAAAATCCCGAAAGCACAACGTCGTGCTGTATTTGGTACAGATCGTACTGAAACAGAGTTGGTTTAAATCAGAAAGTAAGATATGAAAAAGCCCTAAGATTACTCTTAGGGCTTTTCCGTTGCGCTGTAGTTTCTTGTTTAGTTATTGTCGGTATCTTATTTATTATCTTTATTGTGCTCTCGACACTTATTGTTTTATCACTGACATTCATTTTCACGACCATGTGACCAATTATGTCCATATATGACTTATTATGCATGTCAAATATGTAAGACAAAAGTCGTATTTAACTCATCTTTATGTGAGAAATTGCGTACAGAAAAATGACCGTGGTGAGTTTCATAAAAAGCCTTTTAAAATGTGATAGATGACATAATAAATGTAGATTTCAAGTATAATTTTTAATCTAAACTAACAAAAATAAAAGATGAACCTATCATAATTTGAAAACTAGAGTGACAATCCCTTGGCAATAAAAAAGCCCTGTAGTCTCTCCCAAAACTACAAGGCTTAGCGGCTGTAAGTTTCCTCTTTATTACTTACTTTCTTGTAAGTTCGCAGTCTCACGACTTCAAGTTGTTCTTATTTTGCGATTTTACTCAACGATCCTTGCCGAGCTCTTTATGGCTTCATCATCTCAAAAACTAACATGAAGCTCTATGCGCAAATCTCTCGAATTCATGTAAGCAATTTCGTACAATGTTCAAATTATCAATTTAAACTTCAAAATAATTATACCGCATTAACCATCCTAACCAATCCACTAGTACGTGTGGTTGCTATATTCAGAGATTGTACAAATGCGCTTTGATCCACCAAGAGACTGACCACAGATTTGGCTCGTGTAATTGCGGTATAAATCAACTCTTGACTTAATAGCCGAGTTGCTGCCGAATCTAAAACTACTGCGGTATGAGTAAATTCTGAGCCTTGTGATTTATGAATCGTCAGTGCAAAAGCCGTCTGCATTGCTTTAGGCAAACGAGTTGCAGGAAACCATTTATCCAAGCTAGGGAAATAGACTTCGAATTGTCCCTGCTGTTGACGGTGTTTCAGACAAATCCCAATATCTCCGTTAGAGAGTCCTAATTGGTAATCATTGTAGATCATCATCACAGGACGCCCCACATACCAATCTCCTCGTTTGGATAGGGTCGGAATATATTCAAATAAAGCTTTTTCCATTTCTGTATTTAAACTGTTTAAACCCATTACCCCATGACGTATCGCGGTGAGAATCCGGTAACTGTCAAACGCGTGTACGACCATCTTGGCTTGATCATGTGCTGTGTCGGTATTCAAATAAACCTGAAGGCTTTCAAAATAAGTATGGAAACCTAAACTTAATTTCTTGTAGTAGCCCGCTAAATCAGTTTGCGCAATTTTTTCAGGAAGATACTCAAGTTGAATGACATCTTGCATGTCTGATAATAAATCAACTGGTTTAAGTTCTCCTGCAACAACCACCTCTTGTTCAAAGTGTGCTAAAAGTTGCGATGGAGCAGTATCCAGCGTTTTTTGCATTTGAATAAACTTTGCCATTTTCCCAATCAATGCACCTTCTTTAAAGCGTTGACTGGTCATTAAATTGACCCGATGATCAGACAAAGTTTCCATCTGTTGCAGATCAGCAAGGACTGCACCGACATCCACTGAAGCCAATTGATTTGCATCGCCCAACAGGATTAAACGTCCATGTTCAGGAATCGCCTCAAACAGCATGGTTGCTAAATTTAAATCCAGCATTGAAGCTTCATCTACAACCACAACGTCATAAGGCAGTGGTTGGCGTTGGTTAAAGCGCGGGGTCTGTTGATGACCTAATCCCAACAAACGATGCAAGGTCATCGGATTAAATAGATTTTGACTTAAACCAAAATGTTGTAATTTAGGATCAGACAAGGACTTCTGCAAAGCTTCCCCCATACGTTGTGCAGCTTTTCCTGTAGGTGCTGCCATCGCGATTCGAATATCTGGAGTTGCTTGATATAATACGGCAATGATTCTTGCCAAAGTATAGGTTTTACCTGTACCCGGTCCCCCCGTAATCATGCTCAAAGCCGATTTCGCGACCATAGCCAAAGCCGCTTTTTGATAAGCATCAGTCAATAGTTCATCAAATTCCGAAACATCCACCTGAGTAGTAGATTGCACACTCAGACGTTTAATTTGTTGTGCCAAGCGTCTCTCAAGTTGCCAATAACGATAGAGATAAAGATATTCATGATCTTGTACAAACGGCGCAACTGCGCTTTCTGGATTGTCTGCGTGAATCATCAAGGACTTTAACCCTGTTGTATTTTTATCCTTTACGGGAATACAACTATCACCCTGAGTGCTTGCCAAAAGTATTTCTTGTGCCAGTTCAAGTGCATGTTCATCTAATTTAGGGCTTGTGGAATACTGTGTTAAAACATATTTACTCCATGTCTCAATCCATTGTGGGACTTGACTTTCTAAATCCTGTTGATTTTCCACACAGTTATCCTCAGAGTTATCTACAAGGTTTTCAACACAGTTATCCACATGATAACCTATTGTTTATACAGTTTTTCAAACAACTATTCACACAATTTCACTAGATTTATCCTCAACAAAATAGCCCAGTATCGCATCTAATCTCAAAATAAACTCTGTGGTGGGGCGCCAGAAATAATAGCCTTGACCGACTTGAGCATTCATACCACGTAAATACAAATAAGTTGCACCACCTAAATCCCGTTCAATTTGGTAGTCTTCAAGTTGGATTTTTAAATAGCGATGTAAAGCCACCAAATATAACGCTGCCTGCAACCAATAACTGGCATGTGACATACTCTCTTGAACGGCTTCAGAGGTATAGTTGTGTTGATCCGCACCCAGAAAATTACTTTTATAATCGGCAATATGATATTGCTGCCCATCAAAGAAAACCAAATCAATTGAGCCGTTGAGATAACGGGCTGAACGAGCATCATTAAACTCAGGCATTTTTATTCCGTACTCATCAAATAACTGATAAATCCGTTGAATTGCCAAAACTCGATCTGAAAGCGATAAATAGAATGGGAACTCAGCCAAATGTTGATGAGGTTCAAGCTGTTTTAATTGGAAATTTTTGAGAATTGGTGTGGATAAGACCTCAGCCAGCCACTCAGCAACCCAAGTCAGCAAAGTTTCTTCAGCATTGGATTGAGCTAAAGCATTCTCCTCGACAGTTTGGTTTAAAAAAGCCAGTCGGTATTTTTCAAGCAATTCTGTCCACAAACTGGAGTAGTCATTTTTAAAACGTCGACGAATTTCAAGATGCCAATATCGTGTATCCTGAAAATCAATATGTTCGAAGATTTCATGCAAGAAATTTCCTGCAATGGTGCCCATTGGAAAATTGGCTTTGATCCATGCAATCGGTTGCTCAGGCTGTGTTTGCTGAATAATTTCAATCATCGGCTGTTGAATTTCATCTTCTGCACGGTCTTGCTTTTGTTCAGAAACTGCCAAGGCATCTTGAATTTGTTGTCGTGTTAAATGTTGGGCCAAAGCACTAAAACTGGTTTTTCCCCGCGGATAAAAACGCTGTGTTGGAAATGCTTGCGCAATTAATGGTAAAGGATCTTCAGAGTTAGGTTTTTCCAGTGCTTTAGGACGCTCAGTCAGTAAGTCTTCCATACAGCTACCGATATGCTGAAAAACATCAGCACCTTGACCCCGCCAAAATGCCAAACCTGTTGTCGACTTTTCTTTGGTATCACTCAACATGGCATAAACACGATAACTGGCACGGGTCAACGCCACATACCACAAACGATGATGTTCTGCTAAAGCACGCTCATTATGTTGTTCGATATCTTTTTTATCCAGTAAATTACTGTCATTAATAGCCACCACACGCTGTTGTTCAGTCTGCCCTGTCTGGCTATTTAATTGGACTGCTGTCGAAAAGTTCAAGGTCTTATTGATTTCTTTAAAGTCTTTGTCTGCACCCAGTAAAAAAACAAATTTAAACTCTAAACCCTTCGATTGGTGAATGGTCATCAACTGGACCCCTGCCTCATTGGACAGTTTACGCTCCATTTCCCACTCTCGTTCCATTGGTGCAGTCAGCTGTTTTAAATACCAATGATAAAGATTTTGCGCACCTTGATATGTTTCACTGTGTTGGCTGAGCAGTTCAGTTAAATGACGTAAATTCACCACCACACGCTCATTATCACGACTACGCTTTTCCACCAGTTTTTTCCAGACCGCACACTGATTGAGTAGATATTGCCAAGCAGTTAAGAAACCTTGATTCAGCCATATTTCACGGACCTGATCAAACAACTCGATGTATTCACTTAAGCCATCTGCATGCTGTTCTAAGGCAATCAAATCTTTTAAGCTCAAACCCATCATACGACTTAATACAGCACGTTTTACTTTCGCTTCATGGTAAGGGTGCAAAATTGCTGTCAGTACAGCACCAACATCATGGGCAATCTGACTTTCAAAAACACTTTTTTTCGAAGGTCGATTGGTGCGAATCCCCAGAAACTCTAACGCAGCTTGTGCCTTGTCCAGCCCATCGTGGTTTTTCGATAAAATAGCAATGTCATTTTCATCTAACGGACGCTGCGCGGATTTCTCCTTAAACAATAAACTGCCTTGAATACCTTGATTGAGCAAATCACGGATTTTCCATGCCACTTGTTCTGCTTCAAGCTGTTTATCTGCTAATTTGAGCCATCTTAAAGGTTGAGGATTTATCTGTCCCTGATCCAACAGATCTGGATGGGGGCGACTACCTGCTTGCACAGGGGTATAGATCACCTGCTCGCCAAAATCCATTTGTCTTTGAAATAAGGCATCGACCACCTCAACCAAGGGTTTTACTGAACGATGGTTATAGATCAAGTTATATTCGTTGCCATCTTTACCAAACACATCCTGATGTGCTTTTAAAAAAGTCAGCATGTCCCCACCACGGAAACCATAAATCGCTTGTTTACGATCACCCACCATGATCATACAGCCATTCTTAACTCGACTTGGATGACGCCAAATTTGCGCTAACATATCGTCTTGATCTTGGTTGGTATCCTGAAACTCATCAACCAAAATTAAGGGATAACGTGCATGGACAAAAGTAGCAAACCGTTGTCCTTGTTCACCTTGTAAAGCTTCCGCAAGCGTTCGAATTTGCTGGGCAAAGGTGGTTTCGCCCTTTTGTTGTAATACTTGTGGCAAGCGCTGTTTCACTTCTTGCGCCAAATAATATTTAAGAAAAGTATTGGTTCCGAGCAACTGATTTTCAAATACTTCGATTTGCGCATAGATACTCAACAGCTGTTGAACAATCGGATGTTGATAAAATCCCAGCTGTACATGTTCAGGGGCTGCTTTCTTAAAGATCTGTTGTTCACGAAGCACTTTGATCAAAGTGGAAAAATCAGACTTTTCCACTGCCAACCCAGAACTCAAATAATGTTTATAGCCCTGTTGTTGGATGGTTTGAATAATTTGCGGCAGACTCTTGGTAAAAATACGATGAAAACGATCACTCCTAAATTTTGTCCCATTACAAAACTTATAATAATCACCGTCCAATAAATAATAAGCTTCAAGTGTTTGTAACTGTTGCAATTGGATTTGCGACAATTGTTCTATTGCCTGTTGAAATGATTGAGCATCCACAGTAGAAAATTGTGGCTCAACAAATTTTGCCGATGCGAAATTTAAACTTTGCTCAACTGTCGATGCATAGTAGTCGACGCCATGTAACTCTCCTGCAAACATCAAACTATCGACAATATCTTGCGGTTGTTTTTGAATCCATGCCCTTAAAACATCGTGAATCAATTGATAAGTATAGCTTTTTTCATCATCAGTAATTTCTGCACGCTCAATCTTGCCACTTTCAAAAGCAAATTCACGTAATAGTTTTTGACTAAAGCTATCTAAGGTCCCCACAAACAATTCATCAAGTTGATCAATCACCAGTTTTAGACGTTCACAGGCATAAGCCACTTGTGATGCAAATGTTTTCAACAACTTAGAAAATAAAGGATCGGTTTCCTGCTGGGCTTTGTTTAAAACCTGTGATTCAGTCAACTCTCGACAGGATTCAAAATAGTGAAACGTATCTTGTAAACGTGAACGAATCCGACTTTTCAACTCTGCAGCAGCTTTTCGAGTAAATGTAGTTGCAATCACTTGGCTTGGTAAGTATTTTTCTAAAAAAATCCGCACCATCAAACTGGACAAGGTATATGTTTTCCCTGTGCCTGCGGAAGCTTCAATCCAATGTAAACCTGCAAAGTGCATATCTTCAATCGGTTGAATCGAAACCTGCTTTTTTTTGCTACTGGCTGTGTTACTAAGCGATAAATTTACGGAAGTCATCATGATTCCTCCGCAACAGTTTGATACTGATAAATAGGTTGGTAAAGATCATACGCAAATTGATCACAAGCATGCTTGAGCAGTGCAGTCGCATCTTGTTCCTGCAAAATAAATTGCCAATCCCGATGCTTTTTACTCCACTCCATTTCCGTCAAATCATAAGGTAAAAATGCATCACTTTTATTCCACTCATTGAGTATTACTGTGAAATCCTCAATCACTGAACGACCAGAGTCTTCAGCTATCCAGGTCAATGTTTTATTATTTTCACTGAGCTTCAATAACAATGCAGCGGGCAATACCAAAGGCTCAGACTGTCCATAAGCAAAGGCTTTAAACCATGCCAATAAATATTGTTTTGCTTGTGCTGAACTTAATCCTGTATTGATGATCGTCACATCACTAAATACCGCAATCCGTTGTAGACCTTTCGACTGTTCGGCATCCAGATTTAAATAACTCAGCCACAACAAATACTCTAACCAAACTTTAGTACGACGTTTAGCACGACCACTTGAGGCATCTAAACTGACCCAATCTGCGCGCTGCTGTTGAGGCAAGGTAATGTTCATAACCAAACCAGATTCAATCCGCCACTGACGCTGTGTGGTCAATGTCACTTCAGGCGCATAATGCTTTAAGCGTGCTTTTAAACTGTCTTGTTCAGCCAAGCCGATTTGCCAAGCGCTGAGCTGGACCTTGCCTATTGGAAGTTGATTCTGCAATAACCGCATATCATTTACCGTCGCATCATCTACAGAATGAAGCGTCGCCTTTTGTAAAAAATCTCGGATTTGATAACGTGCCAAGCCATCCAAAATCAAAGGTTCATTCAATGCAGGCATATCATCTGCGCTTAGATTTTCAACACCCAAGGTTTTTAAATATAATCGTGCAGGGAAGGTCATATCTTGAATCCACTGCCCTGCATCCAATACCATAATATCGTCTTGAGCTGATGGATAAGGGGTATTCACCCAAGCATCACGTTGAGCCAATGCCTCTGTTTGACGAATCTGTTGTGCGACTTGGAACCATTGGTCCTGATAACGGATGGACTGTTGGGATTCAAAACCAGAAGGCTCAAAGGGCTGTAAAGTATGGACATGGTATAAAGTTTGAATCTGTTCTGGTACTTCAATTCCATCTAAGGACACGATTTGTGCTACAGCAGTCAAATTCTCAGGGCATGTATTTGATGTGGATGTTGATTGCAAATGATCGGCTTGACTAATAAATGCAATATGATTGATCAACTCTTGTAAGACACTCGATGGATCTCGAACCTCACCATCACTGACATCAAAGCCATTGTAAAATAACCATAGATTTTCTTGTGCCAACAGTAAAGCATCTAAAAATGCACCTTGATCATCATCCAAACGTGAACGATCACCCAACTGTGGTTTAAGGATTTGCATTAAGTCGAAAGGGACATGAACATCACGATCTGGGAATTTACCGCCATCCAAATTTAACAGTACGATCAGCTTATAAGGCAGCGGGCGAATTTGTCCGATCTGACTAAACGTAATCTGCCCTGTCGGTAAAGCCTGATCAATTTGCCCCTCTAATAAGTTTTGAATTTCATTGAGTAAATATGCCAAAGGCAAATCAATATCTTGGAGAATAGACTGTTCTTGCTCGTCATAGAAACTCGCCAAAGTCAGCATACGTTCTTGTTTTTTTACGATCTCACGTACCGTTTTTAAAGATTCGACACCTGCTTGTTCAAATTCAACAATATCCTGCATTAGCAATTTTAACCACGCTTCCACATTACATTTTAATGTGGTTTGCTTGCCGAGCTCATGTGCAATCATCCAATCTCTACGATGATCAAAGTCTTGATAAATCTGTACCAAGGTCGTGATCAGCTCAAAATCAGCTGTAAAGACTTGTGCATAACTCAACACATTTTCAAATAATCGATGTTCTGGAATTGCAATGCCCAATACCAGACGATCCAATGCAAATTTAAAACTAAAACGAAAATCATCGTCATCTTGACTCAACGAGCGCTTTAAGTGTTGCGCATCTAAACCACGTTTAAATCCAGCGTTGATCAGCAATTCAATCATGCGTTCTGTATTAGCAATATCTAAATCATAACGTAATTGAGTCGCAGTTAAACTTAACCAATCTGCAAAATCCTCAATGCTAAAACGACTTTCAATCAATTGAATACGTCCTAGCACAGCACGCCAAGCATTATGAGCATCCAATGCCGTCACTCCTGCAATTTTCACAGGCAAATAAACACTGTCCTGATTCGGTGTATGAGGGAATACACTGCGAATCAGAGGCTCAATCTGTTTTAAGTCTGGCACTAAAACTAAAATATCATTTGGACGGCGAGGCTGATCTAACGAGCTTTTGGCTAACCAAGCAATCAATTGATCTCTCAGTACTTCAAGTTGTCTTAATGCAGAATGACATACATGAATCTGAATCGAATCATCCTCTTTTGCGATTGGATAAGCATGTGCCTCTGGCTCAACTAAATAAAGAATATCGGACTGGAGTTTAGTCAATAAATTAATCGGTTCTTCATCGACAAAAGCATCTACCCACTGTCCTTCTTCTCCAGAAGATAGATTGGAAAGAATCGAAAAATGATCACGCGCTTGTTTGCCAAAACGTGTCAATAAAGGATGACGAGATTCTCGAATTTCAGCATTAAAATTTAAGGTAAATTCATCGAAAAATTTTTGAATATCCGCATCTGTTGCATTGGGATTTTTGCCAATAAAGCGTTCTTTAACCCTTAAATCGTATTGTTTTTTCCAATTGGGATCGACACTGTCTGCCCAGTATTCTTGTGATGGATTGTAATGTAAAATCACCACATCCAAGTACTGTCCTAGTCGTCTCAAAAACTGTAATTGACTGGGTGGCAAATCCAACAAGGTAAAGACAATCAGTTGACTTGGTAATTTTTTTAGAGCCTGTGGTCGTTGTTGAACATCCTCCATCACATGCCAAAAATCAGCATCAATACTCTGCATTTCAATAAAATCATCATGAAATGTATGTTGCCATAACCAACGTTGCCAGTTTTCCAGTTCTTGTGCCTGATTCAGCGTAAATGCTGAAATCTGCTGATTGGTCTTAAAAAATTGCTGTTCTAAATTCAGTGCTTCTCCACGCCCCCATTGCGCCAACCAATTACTTGGGCACTGACAAGCTTGATTCTGCGGACAGCCACGTACACAATCAGCACGGTACAACATATAGTGACTAAACAGTTTTGAAACCTGCTCAGACACCCAATACAACATACTTTGCTTTTTCAGTTGTTTATCTAAACCTTGTTGTAACTGTGAAGCGGCGTCATAGATCCGTTGAATAATAGAATGCAACGGATGGTCTTCAGCCAGACTATTTTCATCATGTTCAATAAAGCTTTTTAAAGTCTGATAAATCCGCCACTTCATAATCAGACGTGGAATATTGGCTTTACGTACTTTGTCTTTATCATCAAGTACTTGTTGATAAGCAAACCATTGAAATCCACGGATACGCTGATGAAATTGGCTATTGGCGCTAATGCCCTGTTGTTCTGCGATACGTTGACTTAACCACTCCTGCACTGCAGGACTAGGTACAATAAAATGTTGCGTTTGCAAAACTGCAAAAGGATTTTTGGATGGCCGAATGGTATTTTGCAAAAGCCCTTGCACCAAGACATCAATGCGTTGGCTTTGAATCACATGTATTGCCATAATTCCTCAACTTTCAATATTCTATTGTCTATGTTCATGCACAAAACATAAACATTCGCCACTATACAACAACAATATACTATGGCATTTTTAAAACATTATTTGGAAATAACTTCACAATTTCAAGCTCAAACATGAGTTTCCAGAAATATGACAAAAAGCTTGAAACATAGGTATTTGATTTATGAAAATTGATAAAATTCCAGACTCGATTGATCCCACCTTGAATCTAGAACAGGTTCGTGAAGAATGCTTAGAACTTGTCAAAAAGCGTTCCTATGTCTCTGCGGGTGCAGCAGTTGTACCAGTGCCATTTTTTGATGTGGTCATTGATGTTGGTATGTTGTCTTTCCTGATTCCTGAAATCAATGCTCGCTTTGGTTTAGCACCAGATCAAATCAGTGTTTATGATCCTGCCACCAAAAAAATCCACTGGAATGAACTGCGCAAACGTGGTTTCGAATTTTCAGGTTTAGTGGTGGCACGTACTGCTGTTAAAGCATCCTTTAACAATATGGCTGCAAAAATCATCACCAAACAAGTGACCAAATTCATTCCGCTTGGTGGTTCAATTATTGCTGCAAGTTTAGGCTATATTGTCATGAAAAAAGTGGCTGAAACGCATGTAGATGAATGTTATAAGCTTGCCAAAGGCATTCAGCAAAAACAACAAGCCAGCGTTGTTAAATATTCATAATCTCTATTTATACACTCATAAAGCGCGACTTAGTCCGCTTTATGAGACAAAATCAACATAAAAAAATGAACATAGAAAAAGAAAATTTGTCATTCAAGCACAAACCGATTTTTGATCCACGCCTCAACTTTTTTACGTTGAATTATATAGGCAAACCGCCTGATTATTCATACAAGTGATTTAGATGATTCATTTATTTCGCCCTTTTGAATCTATAGATGGTCTTGCTATCGTGAAGCGACATGGATGTCGCCATGTTGAGCGGGGGTATATAGGATGTACCCCTCGCTCAACGAAAGATTTTTGTCACTTTTCATCTCTGAAAAGTGAGGCATCGCCTACGCAAAACAATTTAAACTTTAGCACTAAAGCGTGGCAGTGCAAGCTTTAGATCATCAAAATATTGAATGACCTCAGGATTTTTCGAGAAACTCAATACAACCCAGACCGCTCTTAAACTGCCGATATCATGATTGCTTAAATCATAGAGCTCATTGCACAGTTGATATTTAGCCAAACAATTGAGTAAAAAATTATCGACCTCATTCGTAGAAAGCAGGTGCAATTTCTGTGCATTTTTACGATCAGGTAAGTATGAATCATTATCTAGTTTTCGAAGCAACTGCTGAATTAATTTTTCACTCGGCAGAGTTAAATGCTGTTTATGATCAAGCAAAATCTTTTGTAATGTTCTCATACCTACCAACGCCTAAGAATTTTCAATCTGCTTTTAGCTGTTTGAGAATGGCTTTCAACACTTGAATACGCGCTGAATATTTGTCGTTGGTTGCCACTATATGCCAAGGCGCGTATTCAGTATTGGTTCGTTCAAACATATCCGCCGCTGCATTTAAATACTCATCCCAATGTCCACGATTACGCCAATCTTCAGGTGTAATCTTAAAGCGTTTATGCGGTGTTTGTTCACGGGCTTTAAAACGGGCTTCTTGCTCTTCTTTACTGATCGCTAGCCAGAATTTAACCAATACCGTTTGGTTGTCTACCAAGTCCTTTTCAAAACGATTGATTTCATCATAAGCACGTTGCCACTCAGCAGGTTTGGCAAAGCCTTCTATACGTTCAACCAAGACCCGTCCATACCAAGTTCGATCAAAAATACTGATTTTTTCCTCTGGTTGAATCTTGGTCCAAAAACGCCATAAATAAGGTCGACGCAACTCATATTGTTCAGGTGCTGCGATGGTATAAATTTCGTATTCGCGAGGGTCAAGATTTTTGACAATACGTTTGATTGCTCCACCTTTGCCTGCCGCATCCATACCTTCAAATGTCACCACAACATTTCGAGAATCGTTTCGCAACGCTTCTGAAACTTTTTTAGTGAGCTTTTTTAATTCATCCTTATACTGATCTTTATCTAATTCATCCGTCGCTGGTTGTAATAATGCTTCTGGAACAGCCGTTTGTTTCCATTTGGTTCTGACCGTGGTTTTATGCTTGGGTAACTTTTTCAATGCTTGTAAAATATACTGCGCAAATTGCTGATCTCTTGAAATACAATCATCACAGTCAATCACATACCAATCATCAGTAAAACGTTGTCGCAACTTTTGTACGGTGTCGTATTGTTTCTTATTGCGCCAATCCAGCCCCATGAGCTTATGCCAACGTTGTTCAGATGAATCCATTGAATCTAAACGTTTTTGCAAACTTTTCCATGGTAAGTCAAACCACACTTTAATTACATCGACATGGTTATTTTTAAGGTCTTGTTCAAAAGCACGCATGTTTTCGATATAAGCATCGAACATGGTTTCATCTAAGGGCTTAGAAACATGCATGGCGGTTGACAACAAATCACTGTACCAATTCCCAAAAAAAATCTGAATTTGACCTTCAGATGGAATATGCCGTGCATAAGGCTGCCAAAAACTTTGTTTGTTGCTAAATAAGCTCGGTGGATCTGCTTTGACACGTAAATAACGTGGATCAACCCATTCACGTAACTGTTTAACGGCTTCCCCTTTACCTGCCAGCTCAATTCCACTGACTAAAATGACTAAACTTTTGGCATTGTTTTTGTCTTTGGAATTCTTTAACGCATATTGCGCCTCAATCAAATCAACGGATAATTCTTCTTCATCACGCAACGCAAACGGTAATTGTTCTTCAATCATCTGCTTCTCTACTTATCTGAAGGTTTTATCGAGTATACCCATTCGCAAAAAACAGAGTTATATATTTTCTGTACAAAACATTGCATTTTTGCCGATTTAAAAATCCACTGACCATATTTCTCTATTGTTTTTTCACTTTTGTCATAGTGCTATCCCTAAACTAGCTTTATCCTGTAAATAAACGAAATTTAGAGTTTTTGTATGTCAAAACTTGCTGCGCTTGATCAGCTTTTAGAACAATACCAACAATTCAGCTATCACACTGACCCGGTTTTAAAACAACGTCTGCATGAAGCACAGGATTGGTTAAAAGCCCGTATCCAAAATACTCATCATGATTTGTTTAATCAAAAAGAGAATCAATTGATGGCGAAGTATTTCATCAATCGTTTATACGGTGGACCTGAATTTGATGATTTGGCGATACAGATTGAACGTTTGCTGAAATATGCTCATAAGGCTGAAAAAATCATTCCTGAAAATGCCATCAAAACCGGACTAAAATCTGTTGGTTTGGCTGTACTTGCCATGCAGCTGGATGAGCAAGTCGCAGCTCAATTACTCAAAGACTATCCTGCACATCAAATCATTGATGATGAAATGATGCGACTGACTTTGTTAAAACTCGATCAAGCTGAAGCTCGCCAACAACAGTTGAGCTTACTGGATGATTTAGGGAGTGCACTCGATAAGTATATGCGTTCATTTATTATGCATACCGCTTTTAAAATGTGTAAAGGTGCGGCAACAAAATATAAATTTGAATTGATGTATGACTTTATTGGTGAAGGCTTTGTTGCCATGAAACCCATGAAATCTGCTGCTCAATTTATCCATGAATTTACGCTCAAAGAACGAGAGATTGTTGAAAAAGTCCATCGTGGCGATCCCAATCCTTTCCAAATCTAATCGGATTTACGCCATCATCAAACCGATCTTTCAGATCGGTTTTTGTATATTATTCATAACAATTGCATCATGAGGACTGCAAAATTTTGCAGAATCTGTCATTATGCAGTGCAATATAAAATTTCTTATTTTTGTGTTCAGGAGTGACTCAAATGTCGAATGAAAACCAAAAGCCAACAGCATCAGCTGAAACGGCAACAAATACAGACAAAGTGAGTCCATTTCTAAGTGAACCATTACCGCAAGGTGCGCCTCAGGGGCAACAGCAATCATTACAACAGCAGATGACGGATACACCTGTGTCAGGTCAAGTGCCTAAATATAATCTGCCACGTGGTGCAAATACAGGCAATGTCGGTGCAACAACCCACTTCGGTTATTCCACTGTAAACAGTGAAGAAAAGGCACAAAAAGTTGCCGAAGTATTCCATTCTGTGGCAAGCAAATATGACATCATGAACGACCTGATGTCATTTGGTATTCATCGTTTATGGAAACGCTTTGCAATTAACATGTCTGGCGTGCGCCGTGGGCAACATGTACTTGATATTGCAGGTGGAACGGGTGACTTAGCCAAAGTTTTCAGTCGTGAGGTCGGTCCTACGGGTCATGTGGTCTTGTCAGATATTAATGAGTCAATGTTGAATGTTGGTCGTGATCGTTTGATCGATGCTGGCTGTACCAATGTTGACTTTGTTTTGGCAAATGCTGAAACATTGGAACCTTTTGCTGACAACAGTTTTGACTTGCTTACCATCAGCTTTGGCTTACGTAATGTCACCGATAAAGATGCTGCATTACAAGCTATGTATCGTGTTTTAAAACCAGGTGGTCGCTTACTGATCCTTGAGTTTTCTAAACCTGTGTTTGAACCATTTTCAAAACTATACGACCTCTATTCATTTACCGCATTGCCGATCATGGGTAAAATTGTGGCGAATGATTCTGAAAGCTATAAATATTTAGCAGAATCAATCCGTATGCATCCAGATCAACGTACATTAAAAGGTATGATGGAAAATGCGGGCTTCCAAAACTGTGATTATCACAATTTAACGGGTGGTATCGTTGCGGTACACCGTGGTTTCAAACTGTAATTTTCCAAGATAGCACAAGCAAGGTTGGGTTATGTGGTCAATTCTGGCACTCGGTGCAGTTGAACGGTTCATCAATCATGGGATTAATTTGGATGCGATTACTCGCATTCAATTCAATCAGTTACAAGGTAAACTGTTACGTGTCGTGATGGATGCGCCTCAGCTTTCTGTCGATGTTTTTTTTGATGAACATAAAGTTCGTCTTGAACCGACCGTAACGGGCAAAAGTGAAACGCCTTCTGTTTTTGAACAGCGTCCTTTTGATCAAAGCCGTACTATTTCAGAAGCGACGGCGACATTACACGTTAAAAATGTGGTTGAACTGGTCAAGTTATTTATTGCCGATGAGATTGGCAATATTCCTCTACAGGGCGATTATCATCTTTTGCAGGATATTCAAAAGATTATCCAACAGGCTGAACCTGATTTAGCATCACAATTAAGCCCATGGATTGGTCCTGCACTTGCCCATGAAATTGCAAAGATTCAATTTGCGCCTCAACATCTAAAGCGCTCTTTACAAAGCCATTTATTTTTTGCTGAAGATTTTTTAAAAGAAGACAGTGGCATTTTTGCTCCACGTTGGCAAATGGATGATCTGCAACACGATACGCGTCTGCTTAATCAAAATATTGATCGCATTGAAGCAAAAATCCAACAACTCCAAGCTTTACTTAATTCCCACCAAGATCAGGTAATTTAATTTATGATTCCGCACATTGCCCGTTTATTCGAACTTTGGCGTATCGCAGCGCACTATAGACTCGACACACTGGTTCCTGCGGAAGAGTTACCTGAAAAAGCCCGTCATGCATTGTCTTTAATTCGCTTACACCCTGCTGCATGGTCAAGTAAAGAACGTAAAAATCCGCTTAAACTCAAAGAAGCTTTAGAGGAAATGGGACCGCTTGCAATTAAATTGGGACAGTTGTTGTCAACTCGACGGGATTTAATTCCACCTGAAATATTGCAGCAATTGGTTTTATTACAAGACCGGGTAAAACCATTTGGCTCGGATGTGGCTAAGACACGTATTGAGCAATCGCTGAAAGCCAATATTTCAAGCATTTTTGCATGTTTTGATGAACAGCCATTAGCTGCGGCTTCAATTGCACAAGTCCATACGGCTGCTTTACATGATGGTCGTGAAGTCGTGGTAAAAGTGACTCGTCCAGATATTCGCAGTCAGATTTTACAAGACTTTGAGATTTTACAATGGCTCGGTGCAAGCTTGGAAAAACGCCTTGAAGCGGCACGGGCAGTACATTTATCTGAAATTATTCAAAATTATCGTCAAGTCATCTTAAATGAGCTCGATCTGACACTCGAAGCAGACAACACTCGCCGTATGCGCCATTACTTCACAGGCTCAAGCATGATGTACGTGCCTGAAGTCTATATGGACAGCAAAGATGTTATGGTGGCTGAACGCATCACTGGTGTTCCGATTTCAGATATAGAAACATTTGAACGCTTGGGTATGGATCGTAAGGATCTTGCCGAAAAAGGTTTAACCATCTTTTTTACTCAGGTGTTCCGAGATAATTTTTTCCATGCAGATATGCACCCTGGAAATGTCTTTGTTGAGACTTTAAACCCAAGTCATCCTCGCTATATCGCGCTGGATTGTGCAATTATGGGCGAGTTGTCTAAGCAAGACCAAATGACTGTTGCCCGCATGCTATTGGCGGTCATGAACAGCGACTTTATGCAGTTAATTCAAATTGTGCATCAAGCGGGTTGGATTCCACCAGGCACGGATCAAGATGCGCTGGCTCGTGAAATGCGTCGCACTGTTGGACCGATGGTGTCCAAACCGATGCATGAATTAGACTTTGCCGGGATTTTAATTCAGGTCATGGATATTGCTCGCCGTTTTCATTTAGAAATCCCTCCCCAATTGATGTTGTTATTGAAAACCTTGGTACATGTTGAAGGTTTAGGGACGGACTTATATCCTGAGTTAGATATTTGGAAATTGGCGAAGCCTATTCTGACTGAATGGGTTAAAGCGCAAATGAATCCGCAGAAAAACTTAAAAGAATTAGGGCAAAAAATTCCTGATTTACTTTTAGGTGCTCAGGATTTTCCAACATTAATGGTTGATAGTTTAAATGGTTTAAAAAACCAATCTGCTTGGCACGCCAAACAACTACATGAATTGCAAATGATGCGCTTAGAAGTCGAGCATCAACAAAAACGAAGTTGGATTTTTGGCAGCCTCATGGCGATTTTGCTATCAATAGCCATCATTGCGCCTTGGTATATTTCGATTATTTTAATTATTTTGACCAGTATCTTAGCCATTTGGCGGATTGCCAAATAATATGAGTAAGCCTATTCAATGAATAGGCTTTTTTATTTGAGTGACTGCAAAGTCATCTACTGACACCTCTCGCCATTGTTGAAAATGCCGCTCAACTTAAAATGAAAAAATTCGTTTGAGTGAGTGTCGCAATGATTCAGATTTTACAGAAACGCCCTTTTGCTTTAACCCTTCGTGCAGGCTCACTCGCCAAACAACTCATCGCAAAAGAAGGATTGCAGTCACAACACGTGGATATGATCCCCGGCGCAGCAGGAGGTCCAAAAGGCATTGGGCTGATGGGTCTTGATCAAGCGATTTTTGGTGATTTTCTACAACGTGCCAAGCAACGCCGCTTTCTCATCGGTTCATCCGTTGGTGCATGGCGTTTTGCAGGAATTTTGGCACAAGGAGAACAACTCGGACCTGAGCGCTTGGCTGAGTTATATATCCATTTACCTTTTCATAAAAAGATGAAGATCGCAGAGATTGAAAAAATATCTCGGGAGATGTTGTACAGTATTTTAGACCACCAAACCCAAAAACTGGTCGAGCATCCTGATTATCACCTCACCATTATTTCAGCCAAAGCAGAACATTTATTTCAAAGTGATCAGAAGCTTGCACTTTATGGTTCTTTATTGGGCATTATCGGCAGTAATGCTGTTTCTAGACAACATCTCAGTAAGTTTATGCAACGCGTAATTTGTCAGCCAGCACAATTTCCACAATTTAAAATTCAAGATGATGCTTTTAAAACACATTATCTAAATTTTGACCAAGACAATGTTGCCGATTGGCTCATGGCTTCAGGTTCAATTCCGGCAGTTACGCCAGCAGTCAAAAATATCACCAATGCACCTCAAGGTGCATATCGTGATGGTGGTTTGATTGACTATCACATCGACTTGCCTTTTGAAAGTAACGGCATTGTTTTATACCCACATTTTACCGACCGAATTATTCCAGGTTGGTTTGATAAAATGTTTAAATCTCGAACTGCAAATCCTCAAAACCAAGCGAGAACATTACTGATCTCGCCCTCTCAAGCCTATTTAGAATCATTAGCTCTAGGGCGTTTACCTGACCGTAAAGACTTTGTGATGAAAGGTTTAGATGATCAAAAACGGATCACACTGTGGAAACAATCCGTCGCAGAAAGCCAGCGACTGGGAGATGAGTTTTTAGAATTGATCGAAAAGCAGAACTGGGCTGAACATATACAGGACTTATAGCCACTGATTTTTATTTAATGCTATTCAAGAGAACTCGCATAGTATAGCCAATTTGTTAAAAACGCATACAGTAAATAAAATCAAGGCGATAGATATATTGTTTGATGATATAAAGCTTGCAATGCCACACTTTTCCTCTAAAGTTTAAATAGATTTGCGTAAGCGATACCTTACTTTTCAGAGATGAAAAAATAACAAAAATCTTGCGTTTAACAGGGATCTTGCGCTGCAAAAAAAAAAGCAGTGCTTTGTTTTTGCTCATATCGCCCTTGACCGACGGCGGCATCCATGCCGTCAACTGTGATAGCGACATTAGGTAAAATTCGCTGATGAAAAAAGCAAAGACTATTTCATTTTTATTCAGTTAATAATATTGATTGATATAAAGTCAAAACAACAAGGATGTTGCACAAAATAAAGTGTGTTGATCACTGATTTTTTTTGCTAAATTTAAACCATTCAAAATGCTTATGCCAATAATGAATCAAAATAACACCCCAAAATTTGCCATCGTTGGGGCAGGAACAGCTGGGCTTGCCGCTGCAATTTTACTTGCACAACAACATATTCATGTCACCATTTTTGAAAAAGCGCATGCACTTGAACCTGTTGGTGCGGGTTTATTACTACAACCCTCTGGTTTGGCTGTTTTTGAGCATCTAGGAGTTTTAGAAGATGCCTTGAAACTGGGTGCATTGGTGACAGGTTTAGAAGGTCAACTCGCCAATGGATTTAAGTTGGTCGACAGTCATTACGTACAAGCCCACCCAGATTTTTATGGTCTAGGAATCCATCGAGCGACCTTATGCCATGTATTAGAAAAAAAATGTCATGAATATGCTGAATTGATCACATGGCACATGAATACTGATATTGAAAGACTTGATGAATCCTCACATGAAATCCGAGTCATCGGTACACAACATCAAGAATATTTTGAAGACGTATTTGATCATGTGATTATTGCCAATGGTGCACGAAGTCAGCTGAGACCTCGTCAATGGGTTAAAGTTGATCAAGCTTACCCATGGGGAGCCAAATGGACCATAGTGCCTGAATGTTTAACACTGGATACGCAGATCCTGCATCAATTTTATGACCGCGCTAAAATAATGATGGGCATTCTACCCACAGGTGCTATTCCAAACCAACCACAACAACGACTTTCTAGTATTTTTTGGAGCCTTCCCAGCAACCAACTAGGAGGTTTTTTACCCGATCAGCACGCGCGTTCCGAATGGCTCAAAGAAATTTCTCAACGTTGGAAGCCTGCAGCAGATTGGTTAGAGCAGGTCATCGCCAATCCAGAGGAAAAACAACAATGGCTTTCAGCCAATTATCGTGATGTGGTGCTCTCCAAATTTGGTGAAGGGCGTATTGGAATTATAGGTGATGCTGCACATGCAATGAGCCCACAACTGGGTCAAGGTGCAAATATGGCGTTGTTAGATGCGTGGGCTTTAGGTCAAGCTGTTCGGCATGCAAAAGACAATCAAACTATTGATCATGTAAAGCTTTGGCAAAATTACCATCAGCATCGGAAAAGCTCGACTGATTTTTATCAATTTTTAAGTCGCTTGCTTACCCCTCTTTATCAATCTGATCTATGGTGGGCAGGTACTTTGCGAGATATTAGTTTTTCATGGATGTATCGAATACCCTATTTTCGAAAGGAGATGGCAATCACCGTGACAGGTTTAAAATCAGGTATGTTCAGTCAAATGAAGTATCAAGACATTGCACACTCGTCACTGAACCGAAAAAAATGATGCTCACTGTAATACAAAACAGTGCGATAGTGCTGTAACTCATCTTGTTTGATAAAATTGTGCTCGATGAAATTATGCTCATTAAAACCACGCTCGTTAAAACTATGCCCTTTAAAATCGTACATTATGGTCTGATAACTTTCTTCGACGCCCAATCGTTCTTCTGCTCGCCAAAAGCTAAAATTGAGAGTCTTTGTTTTTGCTTCGCTTAATGGCAATCGTTGATTCATCTGCACAAAATGAATGAGCCCCAATAAACCCACACCCTGCTGTTTTAATTTAAATACTTGCTGAATCAATGCCTTCATCTTCGGCTTTAAATGTGCGAGCAAGATTTTTGATCTCAACGAAATCCATGATCAATATTTTCCTAAAATGTTGGAAATAACGTACACTATACAAGCGCTACGCTATCTATCACGTGCGTTTAAAGTAATTATCTTATATTGATTAATCTGGTGAAATCCTATGAACAATCTGCAATGGCTCGATGAAGTAAAATTTAACGAACAAGGACTTATTCCTGCTATTGCACAACATCATCAAACTGGGCGTATTTTGATGGTGGCATGGATGAACCGTGAAGCACTGCAACTGACCGCTGAAAAAATGCGTGGTGTGTACTTCTCACGCTCACGCAATAAATTGTGGTTCAAAGGCGAGGAATCAGGGCATTTCCAAACTGTTTATGAAATTCGTTTAGACTGTGATGCTGACGTCATTGTTTTACAAATCGAACAGCATGGTGGTATTGCCTGCCATACAGGTCGTGAGTCTTGTTTTTATCGCAAATTGACAGCACATGGCTGGGAAATTGTTGACGCACAACTCAAAGATCCACAAGCAATTTATGGTGAAAATACTTCAGCGAATGCACATACAATTGTGATGAATGCATCGAATGCTCAAGCTGAACAAGTTGAAGTCTTAGGTTATCTAGGCAAAATGATGGCTGAGCGTAAAGCGACTGATCCTGAATCATCTTATGTTGCCAAGCTTTATCATAAAGGTTTGAATAAAATCTTAGAAAAAATCGGTGAAGAAAGCATTGAAACCATCATTGCGGCAAAAGACTTTAAAGCCGAAGCCAATGAAAATCATAAAAATGATTTAATCTATGAAGTTGCAGACCTATGGTTCCATACCATTGTGATGCTGGGTTATTTTGATTTGGATGTACAACTGGTCTTAAACGAGCTTGCACGTCGTCAAGGGCTTTCGGGTTTAGTTGAAAAAGCCAATCGTGAGCATTAATTGGCAGATGTAATATCGGCATTTTAATTCAGAAAAACGCGCAATTTTAAGCGCGTTTTTGATGTCTGTGTTTCAATCTTGCTGCAATAAAATTGAGTCATAAAAAAGCAGCGAATATTCGCTGCTTTTTTATTCAAATCTTAAATTAAGAAGATTTCTTCTCAACAGAAGGCGCGATTGGATCAGCAGTCAAATAACCCACTGCAGCCGCGTAACGATCTTTATAGTTACTACGAATCAATGGATCTAAAGTTGCTTGAACTTTACTGTGCAAAGAGCCCCAGTCTCCAGCATGCTGGAAGTTGCTCATGATGTAGGTCCAGCCATTAATTGAGTCTACGGCATGCAAACCTGTGGACTCTGCGCCTGCTGGGCATGAAAGAATGCGGTCTAATTTCTTTGTATCCACATTATATGCCCATAAGTAGTTATTCACATGATTACCACTGTCTTCACCGATGAATAATGTACGTAACGCTTCAGAGAATTTTAAGTTATCCGCACTTGCAATCGTATTTGGATCAGAAGTATTGCCGATATTTAACGGGTCAGCAGAAGCATCAATATCCTTTCCAATTAAAAGCATGTGTGATTGGTAGGGTACCCAGTCACTTTGAATAGCTTTTCCAGATTTATCACTCTTAGAGCCTGCCATATCATGTGCAACAATACCACCAGCAGAAATCTTTTTCGCAAATGCTACATTATGTGACTCTAACCAAGCAGCATTGCCTTTAATCATTGAATCTTGAATATTAGCAAGGGCTGAATAAGCGACTTTGTCTTTAGCATTGACTGTTGTTCCTTCCATTTTGGTAAACGCCATACTACCGCCCATCAACGCTGCGTAGCGATGCGTTTCCAAGAATGCAGCTGCTTTTTCCATACCTGGTTTAACTTTTACCCAAACTGTTTTCTTTTGCAGAATGATCTTGGTATAGCTTGCATCTTGTGGATCTTTATCTAAGCTTTCCATGATTTGACTTGGTTGAATATTTTGAACATTCACCAAATCTTCAATTTCTTGACTGGTTGCATGACCCAAGTTAATCCACTGGATTTGTGCAGTTGAGGTTTCATTCAACTCATTTAAATACTTCGCCACATATAATGTTCCAGCAGATAAATCTTTCTCTTTATCCGCAACGAACATAAACAAACCGCCATTGGTATAATCATCACCCATCAATGCAGTGCGATTATCAGGCATCACTTGAATCAACTCATGTGAGATACGACCCAAGCAATAGTGTTTTTTCACTGTGCCTGTACCATCTTTATTTACAGTGACTTCAGGTAAGTGACCGTAGTTATAAGGTTTTGCAGAGGTTTCATCACCATAGACATTTTTACTATAAGCTTTCATGGTAGTCATATCTGTACCTAAGCCTTGACCAAATGCATCTGGCTCATACTCTTCACTTGAAAGATGTGTGCCCCATGGTGACAAACTTGCACCACAAGTAATCCATAAGCCATGCGCTTTTGACATATCTACATTGTGATATTTCACAAAAGACAAATGACCCGTTTTAGGATCTTGGTCAAGTGAAATCACCCCAATTGGCGATGGCAACTTGCCATACATGTCATTACCCGCCAAATCACGTGTGGTATATTCAAATTGCACCACAGCAAATACCGGATTGCCTTTTACACCATCAATTTTGGCATCTTTAACAGTGAGCAAAGATGTTCCATCTG
This sequence comes from Acinetobacter sp. WC-743, assembly GCF_000335555.1. Classification (NCBI taxonomy): domain Bacteria; kingdom Pseudomonadati; phylum Pseudomonadota; class Gammaproteobacteria; order Moraxellales; family Moraxellaceae; genus Acinetobacter; species Acinetobacter sp. WC-743. The sequence goes on from NZ_AMFQ01000151.1 coordinate 50,982, forward strand.
GACAATCTGAGAAGAATTGACGTGGTGAACCTGTAGAGTTATCCATGATTGGCTTATTGTTAATATCATAATAGCCACCTGCCAAGATTTTGCTACCCTTTCCATCACTGACCAAATCACCTGTTTGGAAGAAGGTTTTATAAGCAAGTTTGTAGTCAGTTTTAGTATTGTCATCCCATGTTACGGCTAGGCTAGAAGCAACTGTTGTTGTCGCCATCGCTGCTGGGTTTGCCAACGTTGGTGCATCCATTGGTGTAAATGTTGCAGTTTTTAATTTAGCTGGGTTGATGGGTTGAACTGTATCTTTGTCATCATCATTACAACCTGCAAGAGTAGCAGAAGTTGCCATTGCCCCAAGTGGAAGAAACGGAATGCTGGCTAACCATGTAAGCACTTCACGGCGTGTGTGTTGGTTGGCTGAATTTGTCATAACTTTATCCGAATATGTTATAGAATTTTCCCGAGCCCAGTTTAAGAATCAGTTATGACAATCTAGTTTCACTTTTAAGTCATTTTAAAGACAAACATATATAAAAATTCGTATGATGATAAAAATGATCAGGTTTGTTGTTTTGAGTTTTTTTATATCTATCTTCATTCTTCTGTTCATCCTCATTGAACAACAAGACAATAGATTTCACCCTAGCCCGGATTATTCTTTGCTATACTCAATGCATACTGAATTTCAACCCAATAAGATTTCATAACGACTGTGCCTTATTCTTTTAGCCCAACCTCCGAGCAAAGTTTTGCAATTGCAGAAGCAAAAAAAGGACAATCCTTTAAAGTGATTGCCTATGCTGGCACAGGTAAAACCACGACTTTACAGTTAATCAGCGATGCGATGACTGATCGACGTGGGATGTATTTGGCGTTTAATAAAGCCATCGCAACTGAAGCACAAAATAAATTTCATCAAAATGTAGACTGCAGAACCTTCCATTCACTTGCATTTCGTAGTGTGCCTCGTGGAATAACCGATAAATTACGTCTACCTCGCCTAAGTCCAAGTTTTATTGCAAAAGAATATCGACTTGAGCCGATTACATTGAGACGCTTGATGGGCGGTCGTTATGAAAAATATGTGTTGATGCCGAGCCGTTTAGCCAGTCTGGTTGCCAACGCAGTCAGTTATTTCTGCTCAACAAGTTCTCAATATCCTGCACCACGTCATATACAAGCACCCAGCTGGTTACATCCTGATGATGTTGAATCTTTACAAACCCACCTCTATAAAGCCGTAGAGCGTCGTTGGTTAGAGTCTATTGATCCAAACCATCAAGCAGGGATTGGTCATGATATTTATCTCAAACTCTGGGCACTGTCAGATCCATTTATTCCCGCAGATTATGTGCTATTTGATGAGGCACAAGATGCTGACCCCTTGATGCTGGGCATCCTGTTGCGCCAACGCAACACCCAAGTTATATATGTGGGTGATGCACATCAACAAATTTACGCTTGGCGTGGTGCCGTTAATGCCATGCAACAAATGCCACTTCCTGAATCACGTTTAACCACTTCATTTCGTTTTGGTGATGCAATCGCAGATGTCGCAAATCATCTGCTTGGTGCCTTGGACGAAACGGTTCCTCTCTTGGGGAATTCAGAAATGAAATCCGCTGTGGTCAATAAACCACATACCAAAATGCGTGATGCAATTTTATGTCGTACTAACGCGCGTGCAATGGAATTACTTCTTTCAGGCTTGGTTCAGGGAGATAAAGTCAGCTTACAAGCCGATCATGCCAAACTAAACCGTTTTGTCGATGCAGCAAGTTTATTAAAACAAGGCAAACGTGTGATCGATGTTCCTGAATTGGCATGGTTTAATTCTTGGCATGATGTACATGAATATTGTGAAACCAATGATGGCAGCGATATCAAGCCTTTAGTTAAATTGGTTGATGATCATGGTACAGATCCACTCAAAAAAGCACTTGCTAAAATTACCCCAATAGAGCAAGCTGATTATGTGATTTCTACCGCACATAAAGCCAAGGGACTTGAGTGGAATCGCGTTCATATCGAAGATGATTACCAATTTAAAATAAACGGTTTGGAACATAAAATCAGTGATGAAGAACTGAGACTTTTATATGTCGCTTGTACCCGAGCAAAAGTCAGTTTAAATATTCATCACATTTATGATCTGGTTCAACAACTGAAAGTAAAAACTCCATTTAAAAATAAGGCGACAGCATAAGGTTTTGGTCCTTTCATCAAGATGTAAAATCATATAGTCAAAAGATGAATCGTCATAGATTTTCACGCTGCCCGTTAAATGTCAGGTATCTTATGAAACTAGAATCAATTCATTTTCGGCATACATACCATTTTGCTGATTTAAAAATAAATTTTAATGATAAAAATAATAAATCGACTACGCTCATTGTAGGCGATCAAGCCAGCGGTAAAACCGCCATTATTAAGAATATTTATCAAGCGCTGAGCTGGTTTCCCGCTCGCCTGAAAGATTTAAGAACACCTGGGATCGTGATGCTTGATCAGGATATTATGCAAGATCGTGTTCAATCTAAAATCGATGTGAATATCCACTTTCCAGCCGAAATGGGACAATTGGCAGAAAGTAGTGCAACGACTGAAAATGATCCTCAAAGCTGTCGTTGGCAACTTTATAAAACTATAAATAGCGCAGGGATAGGCATTAGCAAAGTTGATTTACAGCAACTCGAACAGTTGGTCGAACGTTATAACCAAGTCATTAAAAATGATCCCGTACAAGGATTACCCATGCTTGCGTATTACCCTGCTGAACGTTTTGTCAATGAAGTTAATATTCTCAATAAAAACAATCCAATCGTTTTACAGGCACATAACGCCTATGAACTGGTGCCAATTCCTTACACCACATTTGCACGTTTTTTTGAATGGTTCAGGGAAATGAGCGATATTGAAAATGCTCAACTCGCACAATTATTTCAAAATATTTTAGAAAAAAAACAGCCTGCTGATCACTCTGATCAAGACTTTCAACATCTTTTATTTCAAGCGCATTCACAGTTACACGCGCCTAGCTTACAGGCATTAAAAAAGAGCCTAAATACGATTATTCCGGATATCACCGATATCTATCTTGAGTACCAACCAAAACTACAACTTATGGTCACCTATAAAGACCAGAATTTTAGTTATCAGCAATTATCCAATACCGTTAAAAATTGGCTGGCGTTGGTGGGTGATATTGTACGTCGACTGTGTTTACTTAACCCACTGAGCCTTTATCCATGTGAAGAAGGCGAAGGAATCTTGCTGATCGATCAAATTGATGTTGACTTAGATCAACTCGGATTACAGTTCATTCTGGATCGCTTAAATATGGCATTTCCACGCCTCCAAATTATTGCAACCGCAAGTCATGAAGCCTTGTTAGAGCAAGCGGATGAATATCAGTGCTTTAAGCTTGAAAACAAACAACTTCATGAAATTAAAAGCAATGATGTATGGGATGAATATCAACACATCTATGAAAATTTATTAAAAGAAATTCCCAAAGATACCGAACAACCTTTACTTGAACCCAGTATGCAGAGCCTAAATGCTCAACAATTGTTTCAACAATTTCAACAACTCAATGAACAACAGCAAGCCGAATTGAAACGTTTAATCCAATCAGGTGATGATCAGTCTTCACATAAATCATTGCTCTAAACTGGGTTTGATCTGAGCGTTAACTTACAGACATGAATGAATGTTGAGAAATTTTCAATCTCTATTTTTTTCATCATTCTCAAATCATGACGTTCTTTACTTTTAACTGATTTTTTAGCAAGGACGATAAAACCTATAGATTGTGACGCATGGCTTAAAGATTAGACAGCCAAATGCGATCATAAGCGTATAATTACAAATGTTTGCGCAAAAACTGACAAAATAAATTGATGTTATTCTGCGCATGTAATACTATGAAAAAATCAATTCAAATTAGATTTTTCAATCTTAATTGATTTTCTAATCGTTTTCTCATGTTGCGCAACACAACTGATTTTTACTCATTAATTTAACTCGGCTTTCAAGATTTAAGTTATTGGACTGTTCCTTGCATTCCTCAAATCCTTGAAAGATAAGATTCACATAGGTTTCACGACCTATTCACGATAATGGATACGCGTGTGCTTCCGATTATTATTCTATTACCGTTAATACTTGGCACTACCCTTGTCCTGTGGCTGAAGCAATTCTCTCGAGGGGTAACAGCTTTAGGGGCAATCGGGGTCAGTTTAAGCAGTTTCGTACTGCTACTGACTCAGGCAAAAACAGTATTGAGCGGCAATGCCATTTTAGAACAATGGCAATGGTTACCCCAAATTGGGATTGATTTTAGCTTTCGTTTAGATGCATTAAGTTTAATTTTTTCTTTGCTGATCACGGGTATTGGCACCCTGATTTATATCTATGCTTACTATTATTTAAATCCTAAAAACTCTCTCAGCAAACTTTATTCATTATTGATGCTATTCATGGCAGCGATGCTGGGTATTTCTCTATCAAACAACCTCATCATATTATTGGTGTTCTGGGAGCTGACCAGTATTTCATCATTCTTGCTTGTGGGTTATTGGAGTAATTACGAAGCAGCGCAACGTGGCGCACGTATGGCAATGACCATCACCGGGATGGGTGGCTTAGCCATGCTGGGTGGTTTTATTTTAATTGGTCATATTGCAGGAACCTATCAAATTGACCAACTCACCACAATGACAACAACAATTCAAAATAGTGGTTTATTTGTTCCTGCCTTATTATTGATTTTATTGGGTGCATTTACCAAAAGTGCACAATTTCCGTTTCACTTTTGGCTTCCAAATGCAATGGCAGCCCCAACGCCTGTATCGGCGTATTTACATTCAGCAACTATGGTCAAAGCAGGGATTTTCCTTGTTGCTCGCTTGCTTCCAATTTTTGTGGGTTCAGCGTTGTTTCATAATCTCGTGACCACTATTGGATTATTTACCTTATGTATGGCAGCATTTTTTGCCATTTTTAAAGAAGATTTAAAAGGGTTACTGGCCTACTCAACGATTAGTCATTTAGGTCTGATCATGTGCCTATTGGGTATTGGCTCACCATTAGCTGTTGCAGCTGCAATTTTCCATATTATTAACCATGCAACGTTTAAAGCTGCTTTGTTCATGATTGCAGGCATCATTGATCATGAATCAGGTACACGTGACTTAAGAAAGCTCAGTGGACTGTGGCAACTGCTTCCTTTTACTGCAACATTGACCATGATTACTGCTGCCAGTATGGCAGGTGTACCACTCACCAATGGTTTTATTTCTAAAGAAATGTTCTTTACAGAATTACTGGCGAACTTATCTGGTGGCTATGTTGTTTTAGCTGCAATCGTTGCAACATTGGCAGGTCTCTTTGCAGTAGCCTATTCGGTACGTCTTGTACATGGTGTATTTTTTGATGGTGATGTAGGACGTGATGTGCCCAACAAAAATGCGCATGAACCTCCGCTTGGCATGCGCTTACCGGCAATTATCTTGGCAACGTTATGTATTCTTGTCGGTATTCTTCCTGCACTTTTGGTGGAAAATATCGTCAATGCAGGAACACGTGCCTCTACACAGTTGTCAAACTTTGAAGGTGTTCATTTAGCCATTTGGCATGGTTTTAATCTGCCTTTACTGATGAGTGCGATTGCCCTCATCGGTGGTGTGATTTTCTACTTTGCTTTAGCCAAAGGTGGACGAATTCGTGAAATTGACCTTGACCCAAGTTTAGGGCGTTTACAAGGGAAATTATTATTTGAAGACTTCCTGAAAAATCTGTTATCGCTATCCCGCAAAGTAAAGAAAAATACTGAAACAGGTTCATTACAAAATTATTTGTTGCTGATTCTAGCCTTAAGTATTGCTTTAGTTGCTGCCCCGCTACTCAATCAAAACCTCACTACAGGAACACGGGAACTGACACATGCACCATTCACAGCAATCGTCCTTTGGTTGTTGCTGTTCTCTGCATGTTGGATGATGTTGTGGTTCCATCATGAACGGATCAAGGCAGTTTTAATTAGTGGTGCAATTGGTCTGGTCGTCACCATGATTTTTGTGACACTCTCAGCACCTGATCTTGCACTGACACAAATTACTGTAGATGTGGTCACCACCGTACTGTTGTTGATGAGTTTGTCCCTTCTTCCTCAATTGACACCTTATGAATCAAGCCGTACACGTCGTTGGCGTGATGCTGTGCTTGCCATTGGTGGAGGTATTGGAATCGGTTGGATCGCATGGTTGATCATGACACGTGATCACAATTCAATTTCATGGTTCTTTGTACAACAGTCGCTTCCATTGGGTGGTGGTTCAAATATCGTCAATGTCATTTTGGTCGATTTCCGTGGTTTCGATACCTTTGGAGAAATTGCCGTATTAGGTATCGCAGCGATTGGTGCACTCTGCATGATGGATGGGATGCGTACACACGGTACAACCATGACAAAAGGATTAAGCTATCGTTTTAACCCTTCGCCTTTAATGTTCCGTATGACCGCTTCATGGGTACTTCCTGTTGCATTGGTGGTCAGTTTGTATATTTTTCTACGTGGACATAATTATCCAGGGGGTGGCTTTATTGCGGGGTTAATTACCTCAATGGCACTGGTGATTCAATACATTGCACTCGGACAAGACCAAGCGGAGAAAATGCTGCGAGCAAAATCTGGTCGACTTTATGAAGTCTGGATTGGATTAGGATTATTGATTGCAGGGCTGTCAGGCATTGCTTCATGGTTATGGGCTCGTCCTTTCCTCACCAGCGCACATGTCTATGTTGAATCAAGCCTATTTGGTACATTCCACCTTGCTTCTGCAGCCGCATTCGATCTTGGTGTATATGGCACTGTGGTTGGTGCAACAATGTTACTCATTTCTGTTTTAGGCGACTCTAGACATTCCAGTATGTCTGGTCCAGTACCCAAGGAGTAATGCATGATCAGTTTAGAATTTTTAATTGCATCTGCGATTGGATTATTGGTTGCCTCTGGTATTTACCTTATTCTTCGAGCTCGTACCTTTCCTGTTGTACTTGGATTGGCAATGATTGGCTATGCCGTGAATATTTTTCTATTCGCAATGGGAAGAATACAAATCAGCTCACCTGCCATTCTCATTCAGGCAACAAAAGTCACTGATCCTTTACCACAAGCGTTGGTACTCACAGCAATTGTGATTGGCTTTGCGACCACAGCTTTTATTGTGCAATTGGCATTGCGTAGCCGATATGAATCGGGTACTGACCATGTCGATGCAAAAGAGGAACCAAGTAGTTTTGACCCACGCGAGGATGAGCCGTAATGAGCAGCTTTTTAGATTTTTGGTATGCTCACTCTCCGATTATGAGTGTGTTGATTCCAGCATTTACTGGTTTCTTACTCATTTTACTGGGCAATCCTGGTTCTGGGGCTTTAAAACATGATTGGCGGCAGCCTTGGCGTCGTGGTCTGAGTTTAGTTTCTATTGTTCTCGGACTTGCGACAGCTATTGCTTATCTGCTTCAAGCCAATACTGGAAAAATATTTGTTTATCAATTGGCTGAATGGTCCGCACCATTTGGTATTGTCTTGGTGCTTGATCGTTTATCCGCATTAATGTTGGTGCTTACCTACGCGCTTGCAACCCCAATTTTATGGTTTGCCAGTAAGGAATGGGATGAGCGTGGTCGCTACTTCCATGCGATGTTCCATCTATTGCTGATGGGATTAAGTGGTGCATTTTTAACAGGCGATTTATTCAACCTCTTCGTGTTCTTTGAAATATTGTTAATGGCATCTTATGTATTGCTATTACATGGTCAAGGCAAAGCACGTTTTCAACTTGGTATACATTACGTCACGATTAACTTACTTGCTTCTGCCCTGTTCTTGATTGGATTAGGGATGATTTATGGCAGTGTGGGCAGTTTAAATATGGCAGATGTAGGACGATTGTTACCGACTTTAGACAACGATCAACATCGACTTGCCGTAGCGGGTGGTTTACTGCTGTTCGTGGTCTTTGGAATTAAGGCAGCCATGTTACCTGTCGGTTTTTGGCTACCAAAAACTTATGCTGTCGCAACAACACCTGTTGCTGCCATTTTTACGATTATGACCAAAGTCGGTGTGTATGCGATTTTACGCGTTAATGGCACAGTATTTAATGATGCTTTAGCTGCGCATTTTCTTCAAACATGGTTACTGCCGATTGGTTTGTTGACTTCACTTTATGGGGTCATTGGAGCGCTGGCTGCAGAGCGTTTGCGTCGTTTCGTCGGCTTTATGATACTGTCTTCGATTGGCACAATCTTAGTTGCTATTGCAATGCTGAATACACAAGCATGGTCGGCAGGTTTATATTACCTTGTGCATAGTACTGTGATTGCAGCATCGTTCTACTTAGTGTGTGGCTGGATTACTTCACAACGTGGTGCAATGAAAGATCATCTCAAAGTTGCGCCTAAAATGAAGCAAGACAAAGTATTGGCAATGACATTCTTTGTGATTGCATTGATGATGGCTGGCTTACCACCATTTAGTGGCTTTTTAGGCAAGGTTTTGATTTTGCAAGCCACTGCAAATATGGCAGCGCAAGGCTGGATTATTGCGGTGATTTTAATCGTCAGCCTATTGAGTATTATTGCTTTTACCCGCGTCGGATTCATTCTGTTTTGGCGTGCAACTGCACCTGAAAATAATCCTAAAGAAGAGGCTTATGCTGCTTATCAAGCTTTGCCAAATCAAGCACCGCCACGCAACGATAAAACGATTTATCTGCTATTGGCAGGTTTAATTACCTATGTCGTCTGTGCCGCACCGATTTTAAATTATGTTGAAAAAACAGCAGTACAAATTACTGATGCCTCTTTGTATCAACATGGTATTTTAAAAACTGATGAACAAGGACAAACCATTAGTGTCCAACCGTTCGATCCAAACTATGTTCCTGAAACCAAATACAATGGTGAAATGGTCGATCCAAACGCGCGTTATATTCCTTATATTATTAGCCCAGATACGCTACAAGGTGAACATATCTCCGAGTATAAGCAACGTCAAATCAAAGGACAGGAACAGCAGCATACGGAAAATAATCAACTGAAGCCAATGGAGCAATAAATGCAAAATCAATCATTATTGACCCGTATAGTGCCACATCCCTTTGTATCGGTGATTGTGGCAATGAGTTGGCTGATGCTGAATCATAGCGCTGAAAGTTTTGACATTGTGGTTGCAATCGCTCTAGGCTTGATTATTCCCAAATTGATCCAACCCTTTATTGTTTGCACCCCGAATATTCATTGGAAAAGTGCAATTCAATTATTCTTTGTAGTGCTATGGGACATTATCATCAGTAATATTAAAGTCGCAAAACAGGTTTTGGGACCCACAAAAAATCTCCAACCGAAGTGGTTTCGGATTCCTTTAGACACTGATCATGAACACGTCAATACCCTGTTGGCAATGATTATTACCACGACCCCCGGAACTGTCAGTGCGGGGATAGATCAAGAGCGTGGTGACATTTTGGTTCATGCCTTAAGTTGTGATGATGTGGATGCTGAAATCCAAGCGATTAAAGCACGCTATGAAGTCCCGTTAATCGAGATATTTGACCTTCAACAAGGAGAACGCTCATGAGTATCCTGCCTTATGCGTTAGGCATCTGCCTCGTTGCTGTCACGCTCTCTATGTTGCTGTGTTTAATCCGTTTGGTGATGGGACCTTCGATTGTAGATCGCTTATTGGCACTAGATACCTTGTTTTTAAATGCGACCTGCTTAATCGTTATTTTGGGGATTTACTGGGCTAGCACATCAATGTTTGAAGGCGCACTTTTGGTTGCCATGCTTGGTTTTGTTTCAACTGCAGCGCTGGCTCGTTATTTTACAACGGGTCATGTCATTGATTAAGGAGGGCGATCATGGAAAATAATATGCAACTCATCATGGAAATTATCGTTTCATTCTTCCTCATCATTGGTGCATTTTTTACTTTGGTGGGTGGTATCGGGATGGTCAAACTGCCTGACTTATTTATGCGACTTCATGCACCCACAAAATCCAGTACTTTAGGTTTAGGTAGCTTTTTACTTGCAGGTATGATTTATGCCGCATTCAATAGTCGCTTAGGTTTTGCAGAACTGCTCATTACCTTATTGGCTTTTATTACAGCACCTGTATCTGCAAACTTAATTGCGCAAGCCGCAATCCATTTACGACTCCGTTCTACCTCTGGCGATGTTCCTGAAGCAATCAATCGCCCTTTACCTTGGCAACGTCAGAAAATCATCAAACAATTTAAGGATGATATTTAATCCACCTTGAGCTTAAAAGCAGTGTTAAAGATTCAGTTTTAACACTGCCTCATACCGCGCCTTAACACAAGAACTCTCAGTAAATGAAGTCACATTTCAAGATAATTGACTTAATATTAACAAGGCAATACTAAGCCTTCTAAAATAAGAAATTAGAACACCATTCCACATAAATTTAAAATTCAACGCTATGCCAATGCAGTGAAACATGTACAATAAAATCAGCTTAATAAATGAGATTGAGTATGTATACTGGCATTGTTCAAGGCTTAGAAAAAGTGGTCAATATCCGACATAGTGATCACTTTACAACCCTTTATATTTCCAATGAAAATCACTTTTTCGACGATATATTTATTGGAGCAAGTGTTGCAATTGATGGAACATGCTTAACCGCAACAGGTTATGATACCGTGTTACATACGGTGTCATTTGATGTCTCAGCACTCACCACATCGCTGACCACACTACAATTTTTAAACATTGGCGATCAAGTCAATATCGAAAGGTCGATTAAAGCTGGAATGGAAAATGGTGGACACAATCTTTATGGACATATTGAAGGTATGGCAACCATTAAAGATGTTATCCATACAGGTGAGACTGTACATATTGATCTTGTCATCCCTGATGAAAATATCAAATACTTCTTTAAAAAAGGTTTTATTGGGCTGCAAGGTTGTAGTCTAACAGTCAATCGAGTTGATCGACAAAGTAATGAAATATCCGTGGATTTAATTCCAGAAACCTTAAGATTGACCACCTTTAAACATGTCCAAATCGGTGGAAAACTCAATTATGAAATCGACCAAATGACCCGTACAATGGTGGATACTTTAGAAAGTATCCATCAACGTCTCAATGAAAAATAAAAAAAGCCAATATAAATCATTGGCTTTTCAAGTGCGAATCAATCCTTAACTATACAGCGGTGGATGAACTTCTTCTTGGAAACTTTCCATTCCATAATCATCCGCCAACTTTTCCTTCCAATAAGCAACAATCTTTGAATAATCAATTTCATCTGGATGAAAATCAGATTTGTAATAAGACAAATATTCTGGAATCAATGAAATCAGCATCTTAGAAATCATATAAATTCCAAAAATATTTTGTGGTACTTTCGGCAAACTTTTTTTCCAGTCTTGCATAAACAAACGTGTTGCAGAATAGAACGTTAAACTTGCAAAACCCGTGGTCACATTGCGCATGACTGTACGACGAGTACGATCATCCTTATAAATCGCCTGATATACATCAAAAGCCACTGAACGATGCTCGATTTCCTCAATGGCATGCCATACCCAAAGTTTGACCGCATCATCATCCAATGTACTTAAAACTTCAGGATGTCGCAAAATATAGCCTCCCAACAAGGCAGTAAAGTGTTCAAAAGCAGCGGTGACTGCAAGCTGTAATTTTGGATGTACACTTTTTATAAATGCATCGCGGCGCGCTAACCATGCTTGAAAACTATCGAGGTTATAATCATCACGACGCCATGCATCATTGAATTCTGTATGTGCTTTGGAATGCATCGCTTCTTGCCCAATGAATGCAGCGATTTGTGCCTGTAATTTTTCATCTGTAATTTTGTCACGCACATTGCGGACACTATGCACAAAGAATTGCTCACCAATTGGAAAAGTCGAAGATAATGCCGTGAGTAAGTGTGACATCACGGGTGAATTCGCAAAAAAATGTCTACGAATGGCTTTAGGGTTAAAGCTTGGTTTACGGACTTTAATACCAATAGCTTTAGGACGATTTAGATATGATTTTTCTGCCGTCACTTGAACTGTTGACATCGAGCTAATCCTACATTTGTCTGAATTTAACCTATATTGGCACAATCTCAATATTTGTATATTGCAGAATCATTCATCAAGTAGCAAAAATGCTCACTATGTCAAAAAAGCCAGATAAACATTGATAAAAACCTTTTTGAAATATGGGATAAAAATTTAAAAATCAATAAATTAGGATAAAAATAAAGCTTTTATAATGATTTATATTTTGTCACTAAAACCTACAAAGTTCCGACAAAAACAAAGCCTGCGATGACGCAGGCTTTGGAAATGGGTCTTTGAATGTTGAGCGTTTAAAAATCAAACATCAAGGTAATCCAAAATACCTTCCGCTGCTTCACGACCTTCCCAGATTGCGGTCACAACCAAGTCAGAACCACGAACCATATCACCACCTGCAAAGATTTTTGGGTTAGAGGTTTGGAATTTAAATTCTTGCTTTTCAGCAGCAAGTACTCGACCAGAACCATCTAAATCTATGTTTGCGCCTGCAAACCAATCCGCTGGAGAAGTACGGAAACCAAAAGCAAGCAATACAGCATCTGCTGGTAAAACTTCTTCAGAACCCGGAATCGGTTCAGGGCTACGACGACCACGGCTATCTGGCTGGCTGAGTTGAGTCGTTACAAATTTAACACCTGTCACTTTACCATTTTCGCCTACGATTTCAATCGGTTGACGATTGAATTGGAATTCCACACCTTCCTCACGCGCATTCTTCACTTCACGGCGAGAACCTGGCATGTTTTCTTCATCACGACGGTAAGCACAAGTGACCGTTTCAGCACCTTGACGGATTGAAGTACGGTTACAGTCCATCGCAGTATCACCACCGCCAAGAACGATGACTTTTTTGCCCTGAACGCTGATGTATTCAGATGGATCTTTTTCCCAGCCTTGTGTACGATTTACATTGGCGATCAAGAAATCCAGCGCATCATAAACGCCATCAAAATCTTCACCTGCAAAGCCGCCTTTCATGTAGGTATATGTTCCCATACCCATGAATACAGCGTCATAGTCTGCAAGTAATTGGTCAATGGTGATGTCTGTACCAATTTCAGTATTCAAGCGGAATTCAACGCCCATACCAGTGAAGATCTCACGGCGGCGTTTCATTACATCCTTTTCCATTTTGAATTCTGGAATACCAAATGTAAGTAGACCACCGATTTCAGGACGTTTATCAAAAACAACAGGTTTTACCCCATTACGTACCAAAATATCTGCACAACCTAAACCGGCTGGACCTGCACCAATAATTGCAACTTTTTTGTCGGTCCATTTTACTGAGGACATATCTGGACGCCAGCCTAAAGCAAAGGCAGTATCGTTGATATATTTTTCCGCATTACCAATGGTTACAGCACCAAAACCATCGTTTAAGGTACAAGCACCCTCACATAAACGATCTTGTGGGCAAACACGACCACAGACTTCAGGCAATGTATTGGTTTGATGGCAAAGCTCTGCAGCTTGGAAAATACGCCCTTCTGCAATCAGCTTTAACCAGTTTGGAATATAGTTATGTACAGGACATTTCCATTCACAATACGGGTTACCACAGCCTAAACAACGGTGGGTTTGGTTTGCTGCCACTTCCGCTGTAAAAGGTTTATAAATTTCCACAAACTCTGCTTTGCGGACATTAATATCTTTTTTCTCTGGATCTTGGCGTGCTACATCCAGAAATTGAAAGTCATTATTTAGGCGCTCTGCCATGTCTCTCTCCGTGGGTGAGCGTGGATAACTTTTTCACTTGTGTATATCTGTAAAGTTATCCACACCTACCTAAAATATGAGTAGTGGAATTATTGTGGATCTGCTTGAGTTGTCTTCAAAAGCGTTTGCAAATTAGCAGCTTTTGGTTTCACTAGCCAGAATTTACGGCTATAGAAATCAAACTCGTTGCGGATCTTGTACGCCCAAGCACTACCTGTTTCAGCAATATGTTCATCTAAGATGCGAAGTAAGAATTCTTGATGTTCTTCCATCGCTTCTGTAGAAATACGGTTTAACTCAATTAATTCGTGGTTGTAGTAATCAACGAAGTCATTGTCCAAGTCAAGTACATAAGCAAAACCACCAGTCATACCTGCGCCAAAGTTGTGACCAACTTTGCCGAGCACAGTCACGATACCGCCAGTCATATATTCACAGCAATGGTCGCCAGCGCCTTCGATAACAGCAAATGCGCCAGAGTTACGTACAGCGAAACGCTCACCTGCTGTACCTGCTGCAAATAATTTACCACCTGTCGCACCATACAAACATGTATTACCAATAATTGCTGTTTCTTGGGTTTGGAATGGTGAACCTTTTGGTGGGAAGATCGAAACTCGACCACCTGCCATACCTTTACCAACATAATCGTTTGCATCACCTTCAAGGCTAATATGCAAACCACCCGCATTCCAAACACCCAATGATTGTCCTGCTGTACCGGTTAAATTCACTTTAACTGGGTGTGCTTCCATACCCAAGTTACCATAACGTTTTGCGATTTCACCAGACAAACGCGCACCAATCGAACGGTCACAGTTACCCACAGTGAAATGGAACGCACCACCAGTACTTGCTTCAATTGCAGGTAACATTTCAGCCACCATTTTCTCAGCAAGGATACCTTTATCAAACGGCTCGTTGCCTTGCACTTGGCAATATTGTGCTTTCCCTTCCGCAGATGGATGAGATTCTAACAATGCACTCAGGTCTAAGTGCGCATGTTTTTCTGTTTCACCTGGCAACATTTCCAACAGATCAGTACGACCAATCAAGTCTTTTAATGATGCTACACCGAGTGCTGCCAACCATTCACGAGTTTCTTCCGCAATAAAGTGGAAGAAATTAATCAGCATTTCTGGCTCGCCAATATAATGCTCTTGACGTAAATGATCTTGTTGCGTTGCAACACCTGTTGCACAGTTGTTCAAGTGACAAATACGCAGGTATTTACAACCTAAAGCGATCATTGGTGTTGAACCAAAACCGAAGCTTTCCGCACCTAAAATTGCTGCTTTTACAACATCAAGACCCGTTTTCAAACCGCCATCTGTTTGTACACGAACTTTGCCACGTAAATCATTGACACGAAGTGCTTGATGCGCTTCAGAAAGACCCAATTCCCATGGTGAACCTGCATGATGAATTGAAGATAATGGCGAAGCAGCTGTACCACCGTCATAGCCCGAAATAGTAATGAAGTCAGCGTATGCCTTAGCCACACCAGCAGCAATCGTACCTACGCCAGGCTCTGAAACCAGTTTCACCGAAACCATCGCTTGAGGGTTGACTTGTTTTAAGTCAAAAATCAATTGTGATAAATCTTCGATTGAATAAATATCATGATGTGGTGGTGGAGAAATCAAGGTCACACCAGGCACAGAGTAACGTAAACGGGCAATTAGACCATTCACTTTACCACCAGGTAACTGACCACCTTCGCCCGGTTTCGCACCTTGGGCTACTTTAATCTGTAAAACTTCAGCCGATGTTAAATATGCAGGTGTTACACCAAAACGACCAGAAGCAATCTGCTTAATTTTAGAGTTACGGATCGTGCCATAACGTGCAGGGTCTTCACCGCCCTCACCAGAGTTTGAACGACCGCCAATAGTGTTCATTGCAATTGCAATCGCTTCATGCGCTTCAGGAGATAAAGCACCTAAAGACATACCTGCTGAGTCAAAACGTGGCAAAATTTCTTCAACTGACTCGACGGCTTCTAAAGGAATAGAATGCTCAGTTTTCAGTTTTAATAAGTCACGAATTGTAGCAATTGGACGTGTATTCACTAACTCAGCATATTCTTTAAAGTCAGCATAGTTTCCAGAACGTACTGCTTTATGCAAAGCATTGATTACGTCTGGATTGAATGCGTGATATTCCTTATCAAATACAAATTTGAGTAAGCCACCTTGGTCAATCGGTTTACGCGATTTCCAAGCTGTTTCCGCTAATTTTTTCTGATCATTTTCAAGATCAGTGAATGTTGCACCTTTAATACGGCTTGGTACACCCGTGAAACACTTATTCACGACTTCATCAGACAAACCAACGGCTTCAAACAGCTGACCACCACGGTAAGATGCAACTGTAGAAATTCCCATCTTAGACAAAACTTTGAGTAAGCCTTTCTCAATGCCTTTACGGAAATTTGCCTGTGCATGGATTGGATCGCCCAATAACTCACCTTTTGCAATCAAGTCATTGATTACATCATATGCAAGATATGGGTAGATCGCCGTAGCACCGAAACCTAAGATCACCGCAAATTGATGTGGATCGCGTGCTAAAGCAGTTTCAACAATAATGTTGGCATCGGTACGCAAACCTGCATTAATCAGGAAATGATGGATTGCACCTGTTACCATAGCAGAATTGGCAGGCAGATAACCCTGACGGATTTTCTTGTCTGAAATTACCAATAAAGTTTTGCCATCACGAATCGCCTGTGCAGATTCTTCACAGATTCTGCTGATCGCAGCTTCAAGACCTTCCGTTTCAGGATAGTTCAAATCAATATCTGCAATTTCATAACCTTTACGACCCAAGGTACGAATCTGATGCATTTTAGAGTTTGACAAGACAGGGCTTGAAATAATCAAGCGATCTGCATGTTCAGGACCTTGTTCAAATACATTTTGCTCACGCCCCATACATGTTTCTAACGACATCACGATAGATTCACGCAGTGGGTCAATAGGTGGATTGGTGACTTGGGCAAATTGCTGACGGAAGTAATCCGTGACATGGCGAACCTGACGTGACAACACAGCCATAGGAGTGTCATCTCCCATAGAACCCACAGCTTCCTGACCGCTTTCCGCAATTGGACGTAATAGTTGGTCACGCTCTTCAAAGGTCACCATAAACATTTTTTGCGCTGCTTTTAGGTCATCGCCTTTTAAGCCTTGATCGCATAAATATTCTTCAAGTTCTGGGCTACCTTGCACACGAACTGAGTTTTCACGTAACCATTCACGATATGGACGCATTTTTTTCAGATGATTACTGACATCTTTAGTATCCAGCATTTTGCCTGTGAATGTATCAATCACAAGAATTTGCCCCGGACCTACACGACCTTTGGATACCACATCTTCAGGTTCATAGCCCCATACACCAATTTCTGATGCCAATGTAATATAGCCATTTTTAGTGATCACCCAACGCGCAGGACGTAATCCATTACGGTCAAGCATACAAATCGCATGGCGACCATCTTGAATCACTAGACCTGCAGGGCCATCCCATGCTTCCATATGCTTTGAGTTGAACTCATAAAATGCACGTAAATCCGCATCTAAAGTTTCAACGTTTTGCCAAGCAGGTGGTACCAACATGCGCAATGCACGGAATAAGTCCATACCACCGCCAACAAGAAGCTCAAGCATGTTGTCCATACTTGACGAATCTGAGCCTGTCCGATTTACAATCGGATTAAGCTCTGTGATCCCTGGCAATAAAGGATTTTCGAACTTTGGTGTACGTGCTACAGCCCAGTTACGGTTTGCTGTAATGGTATTGATTTCACCATTATGTGCCAAATAACGGAAAGGCTGTGCCAATGGCCAACGAGGCAAAGTATTGGTAGAGAAACGTTGATGGAAAACAACGATATGTGAATCCAAACGTTCATCAGCAAGATCTGTGTAGAATTCTGCAATATATGCAGGCATCATCAAACCTTTATAGCTGATTACAGTAGAGCACAATGTAGTGACATAGAAATACGGGTCAGCAGTCAGCTGTTGTTCAGCACGACGACGTGCCATAAGTAACTTACGGTTAAACTCAACCTCAGTTACGCCCATTGGGCAGTTGACAAAAATTTGTTCGAACGCAGGCAAAGACTGCATTGCAATTGAACCCAATGCATCATTATTTGTGGGAATAACACGCCAGCCAATCACACGACAACCTTCATCCTCAATTTCTTTAGTGAGAATCTTTTTCGCATGCGCTGCAAGAGCAGGATCTAAGTTTAAGAATACTGTACCGACTGCAAATACTTCACTCAGTGTAATGTCACTAATTTTCTTTGCTTCTTCACGAAAAAATGCTTTCGGCATAGCCAAGAGTAAACCACAACCATCACCGGTCTTACCATCTGCGGCAATACCACCTCGGTGTGTCATACAACTTAGACTATGAATCGCGGTCTTGACTAAATCATGACTCGCATCACCCTGCATATGGGCAATCAAGCCGAAACCACAGTTATCTTTAAACTCATCCGGTTGGTATAAACCTTGAGCGGGAGCTACAGTATTAGGCGATGGCATGTGCATAGCGTACCCTTCTTTCTACATAGGCCCATGAGGGCGAAAAACATTCAAACACTCAATTACGATTTTTAAGTATTTTCGTATACCAAGTAAACACTTAGTCTAAATCGAATACCAGTCCGTTTTTTACTTTAATTGCAAAATTGTTTTACAGCTTTCGCACTGAAATAAAGCACCAATCATGACTTAAAATCGCACACCAACTAAATCATTTCGCTCCAAAATAGGGACAATCAACTCAATTAGCGCAACAATAAAGCAAAAAATATGCCAGTTTTTATTTTTGTTCACCAAATCGCTAAAATACAGTGAAATAAAGATATTGATTAAAATTAGCTGTTTCTTATAAATACATTTTTAGCACCATTTTTGTGCAAATTATAAATCTCACGATCTATTTTGCTTCATTTTAGCGCTCATTTAATTAAATGGATCACTCACTTCATGCTCTATAGGTTTCTTTTCAGTTGCAGCGCCACTCGATTCTTTTGTCCCTGAGGATGTTTGAGTGGTTGAATTTGATTTTTGCACATCAACAACCTTGCCCGAGGCATCACGACGAGTAATTGTGGTCTTGGTGGTTTCATTGTTTGCACCAGAAGAATTGGTCAATGATGATAAAGCTGATTTGGCTTGAGCCAATACAGTTTCATCGACCACTGGCAACGGGGCTGACTTCAATTTAACTTCATAAAGTTTATTGGCGCTTGCCATTTCATCTGCGCCTAAATCATTCACCAAAGCGCTATACTTCTCAAATTGAATTGATTGAGGATGTATCGATGCAGGCAATTTGAGGTTTAACTGTTGTAATTGCGCTTTCGCCTGATCATCCGTTTTAAATAATCCATAAGCTAAAACATACTGTTCTGTTTGATTTTCGCCACTTAAACGGAAATAGATAAAATTTTTACGATCGGCTTGTTTTTGTAAAAAACTTTGAATGACATCTTCATTTGAAGCTTTGAACAATTCGATTGTCCATGCTTTTTTATTCTCTTGAAAAAACTTTGTTCCACGAAATTCAGCATCGTGATTACCTGCAGTCACCACACGAGTGGTCATTTCAAGTGGACGCACCTCATCCATTAAAGCGCCCAAATGTGCAGTAGCCGCCACTTTTTCTGGTTGAATCTGGACTTGGGTCTCTTCAATCGGATTTTCTACAGTGACCAATTCTTTAGTATCTGTGACTGCCCAAAAAATCACGGCAATCACCAGACACAGCAATCCACCAACCAACCAAATATATTGTCGAATATTTTGCCAATTTGTACGAATTGCTGCCATTTGAACACGAACCTTTTTCTATATTTGATTTGCTAAAATCGCTTGTTTCATCAACTCAACGTCAAAATCATTGGTAATGACAGCTTGCCCGAGTTGTTTCATCAATATTAAACGAAGTTGACCATTTAACACTTTCTTATCATGCGACATATAAGCCAAAAATTCATCTAATGGAATTTGTGGACATGCTACAGGTAATTGCGCACGTTGTATGATTTTTTTTGTACGCACTAAATCATCAAATGAAATCCAGCCCATACGATGAGATAAATCCGCAGCCATCACCATGCCCGTTGCAACCGCTTCTCCATGCAACCACACCCCATAACCGAGATAAGACTCAATGGCATGACCAAAAGTATGCCCTAAATTTAACAGCGCACGCTCACCTTGTTCTTTTTCATCATTGGCCACAATGCGGGCTTTATGTGCACAAGAACGATAGACGGCTTCTGCCAATAACTCGGGATCTTGAGCAACTAAACCATCCATATGTGCTTCTAGCCAAGTGAGAAATTCCACATCTCCCAACAGCGCATACTTAATGACTTCAGCCAAACCTGCTGAAAGTTCCCGTGCAGGTAGGGTTTTAAGTTGTGCCATATCAGCCAGAACCACTTGAGGCTGCTGAAATGCACCAATCATATTTTTACCGAGTGGGTGGTTAATTCCTGTTTTTCCACCGACACTTGAATCCACTTGGGACAACAGTGTGGTTGGCACTTGAATAAAATAAACACCGCGCTGAAAACAGGCTGATGCAAAACCAGCCATATCCCCAATTACACCGCCACCCAAAGCCAAAACCGTACAATCACGGTTAAAACCAGCCTCAAGTAAAGCATCAAAAATCAAGTTGAGATGTTCAATATTCTTATATTTTTCACCATCTGGTAGGACACATGTTGCAACTTGCTTACCCAATTGTTGAATCGCTTCAACATAATGCGATAAATATAAAGGCTGAACAGTACTATTGGTCACCACCATCACTTGACGACCTTTAATATAAGGTTCAAGTAACTCTTGAGGATTTAAATGACTTCCAATAAAAATTGGATAGCGACGTTCACCCAGTTCAACATGTAAAGTTTGCATGATCCTGCCAAATAACAATGAATAAGAATTTACCGATTAAACAATTTCTTTTGAAACAATCAACTGCAATATTTTCAGCGCCAAGTCTCGTGCAGCCCCCTGATTGGTTTCAATAATATAATGTGCAACATCTCGATACAATGGATCACGAATTTTAAGCAGATCTCTTAATTTTTTTTCAGGATTTTCCACTTGCAACAAGGGACGATTTTTATCTCGATGTGTACGCAATAATTGAATTTCTACAGGTGTATATAAATAAATCACAATACCCCTATGCTTGAGATATTCACGATTCATGGCTTGCGTTACAGCCCCACCGCCTGTCGCAACAACTAAATTCTTTTTGGAGGTTAAATCATCAATGACGATGGTTTCTCTAGTACGGAAACCTTGTTCACCCTCTTTTTCAAAAATCCAAGGAATGGATGCACCTGTTTTTCTTTCTATTTCATGATCGCTATCTAAAAAATCACGACCTAACAGTTCCGCAAGATGCCGACCGACTGTTGTTTTTCCCGCTCCCATTGGCCCTACCAAATAAATATTTGGCAGGGTTTCAAACTCTTTGCTTGGCAAGGAGTCACCTATCGAATTGCTTTCATTGAAACTATATTAATGATTTCTCGTACGACTGTCATTAACAATTCTTGGTGTCACAAAGATTAGCAGTTCACGTTTATTATCAGATTTTAGATCTTTACGGAATAAACGCCCAAGATAAGGTATATCTCCTAAGAATGGTACTTTAGTTTGGCTGCTTTTAGTTTCTTGCTCAAAAATCCCACCCAAAACTACAGTTTCACCATTATCCACCAAGACATTGGTATTAACCTCATTCTTATTCAGAATAATTTCTCCATTAGGTGCTGTGCCTGCTGGTGAGTCGCTGGTAATATTAAGCTGCATTTGCACTTTACCATCAGGGGTAATGCTAGGTGTTACATCCAGACTTAATAATGCATCTTTAAATGATGTGGTTGCTGTTGCTGCACCACCAGCAGTTTGTGTTGTTTGATAAGGAATTTGTTGACCTGATGAAACTTTGGCTTTTTGTTTATCAGCAGTCATCACTTTAGGTGTTGAAATGACTTCACCATACCCATCAGATTGCAAAGCAGATAACTCCAAGTCCAACATAAAATCAGACATACTGATTAAACCAAAAGCTATTTTACTCGCACCCGTTGTTGTAACACCAAGGTCTACATTCAAGTTATCAGGTCGTGTAATGGTATATTTACCATCATCATCTGGCGTTCTTAAATCCCATAGGGTTTGATCACTCCCTCCCACCAAAAGGTCATTATTTTTGTTAATCCCCTGAGATAGAATTCCCCATTTCACGCCCATTTCTTTGGTAAAATCTGTTGTAGCACGTACAATTCGCGCTTCAACCATGACTTGCTTAATAGAAACATCAAGCAAGTCAATCATCTTACGAATTTTATCAATATTATTCGCAGTATCATTGATGATTAAAGTATTTGTTCGTGTATCAGCTACTGCACTGCCTCTTAAACTTAAAAGACTTTCCAATGCTAAAGATTCTGTATTAGTGGTTCGATTTGCTTCTGCCCCTTTCGGATTTCGAGAGTCTTCCAGTAATTTCAAAACATCTGCCACTTTGGTGTAATTCAGCTGAATATATTCAGTTTGAATAGGTGCTAATTTTACACTTTGCGCTAATGCCTTTGCTTCATCCTCTTCCGCTTTAATTAACTCAGTTACAGGCGCAATCCAAATCACACTCCCATTACGGCGTTTATCCAAATTCTTTGTTTTTAGGATAATGTCTAAAGCTTGATCCCAAGGCACATCTTTCAAACGCAGGGTGATATTGCCTTGTACCGAATCAGCAGCCACCATATTGATGCCAGTAAAGTCTGCCAATAACTGCAACACTCGACGGACTTCAATATCTTGGAAATCTAGCGATATTTTCTTGCCTGTATAAGATTGGCTTGAACTTGGGCGAGCCACCTTATTTTCTGCAGGTCGTTTCAAGCTGACTGTTAATTTATTTTCAGCTTGGAAAGCCATATATTCATAGCTACCCGATGATTGAATGGTGATGACACCATTGGAACCCTCGTTATAAGCGTCTACGCTAGAGACAGGTGTTGCAAAATCATTGACATTTAAACGACGCAATAAATGTGTAGGAATTTTATTTCCCAATGTTCGAATAACGACCTTACTACCTTGCTGCTGAACATCCACTGGGGTATTTGCACCCGAAAGACTCACAATTACTTGTCCTTCGCCAGTATTTCCACGTTGGAAGCCAATATCAGCAATCCCTTGATTTTGCTTATTGACCGTCGGAGATACATAACTTGGTAAGCTCGGTGCTTGATTGGCATTATTAATTTTTAAAATAAAAGTATTGCCTTCTACACGTGTTGTAAAAGCGCCACTATTTTTTAAATTTACTGTTAACCGAGAACGTTGATCATCTGCAGCGACATCGACTGTTGAAGCTTCCTCACTCGCTACGGGAATAGATGCTTGGCTAATATTTTGTTTAGCATTGTCAAAGTCCAATACTAAACGAGATGGATTATCCAATTGATAGGCTTGAGGCTGCGGAGGAAGACCATTAAACATGACACGAATTTCTGTCCCTTGCCCCGGTATTTTCATCGGAACAATGTTGGTCATCGTGGTTTGTGCTGCTGCAACTTGTGTAATTGCAATTGCGACCGTCGCCATAGTAAATTGACGAAGTTGACTATTCATAAACTTACCATCCCCAATCAAGATATTTTTCAAACTCTTTTTCATTTTTATTCCTTTATTCCGTTTTAATCCACTGGACCAATTAGAACTAGACTGCGTGGTCTTTCGATATAACCGTCTCGACCATCTGGAACAATTTCCAATAAATCAATACGGGTCGGTGTAATTTCAATAATTCGACCCTGATTCATCCCCATGTAATTGCCCAGTTGAACACGTTCAATTTCACCATCTGGTGTTTGGATTAATCCTACCGTTTGTCCTGCATTGCCCTTCATACTTCCTTTCAGTGTCAACGACTCTAAAGGATAACTTTCAAGTGGCTGCGGTTGTCTAGAGAAATTCGGATACACTCGTTTTCCTGACATCACCTTTAATTCATTTGCCAACGAACTTGGTAAGAATGGACTACGCAATTGTTGTGCAGAATAATTAAAACTTGGCACAGGATTAAATACAGGTGCTGGTTCAATCGGCAAAGGTGTTTGACTACGAATATTTGCCATTTCCTGATTGACGGCATCAATCCTAGAGTCACAACCAACCAACAACAAAGTGAATGAGATTCCACAGATTATTTTATTGTGTTTTTTCATTGTGGTGTCCCTCCTTGCTGTGGTGTCGATGGTGCAGCTGGATTTGTCTGATTCACATTTTTTTGAGCTTTCTGTTCATCAGCACCAATATAGCGATAGGTTTTTGCCTTAATGGTATAGTCAATCACAGGGACATCAGATTTTTTATCCTGACTGGCAGTTCCTGTAATGGTGAAATCATGCAAAGTAACAATACGTGGTAAAGCAGCGACGCTACTGACGAAAGTACCAAATGAGTGATAATCCCCTGTCGCATCAATGGAAATAGGTTGTTCAATAAAGAACTCTTGCTTCACTTCAGGTTCAAGTCTGATATTTTTAAATTTTAGCCCTGAACTCACCCCAGTCACGTTAATATCTTCAACCAAACTTGGAATTTCAGTTTCTTTTGGCAACTGTTCCAGTTGTTGATTGAAATTGGCTTCCATTTGCTGTAACTGAGCTTGATATTGTTGCAAATTTCGTAACTTAGAGTCTTTTTCTTTAAATTCATTCAGTAGATTCTGTTCAACTGTGCGTGCCTGATCAATTGCATCCAGCTTCGGTCTCACCGCAAGAAAATAGCCAATTGCACAAACCACAAAGAACAAAAATATCCAACAAGTAATTTTTACCGATAGCGGCCAACTACCATAGTTGTTCATATCCAAAGTATTGAACTGTTGAAAAAATTTCTCAACTGTCATTTTATTCTTTTTTGGAGCATCATTTACCGATGAATCTAATTGCTCAAAATCTTCACGACTCATTTCGCACCCCCAGCAGCTGGAACTTGTTCAGCCTTTGTTGCACTATCATCTGCTACAGAAGCGATTTCCCCTAAATCTACAGTGACCACAAAGCTTCCATAGGACTCTTCTACTCGAGGAATTACGGATGTTTGTGCTTGATTTTTATTTTCTTCTGCAGCTAGGAATGAATTCATAAAGGCATTTCTATACCACTCAGAAGCTTCCAAACCACGCAATAATTCAGCAACGGTATTCGGACTTTCAGCTTTACCTTCGATGTTAAATTTATCGCCAACACGACTGAATTTCGTGATGTACATTTGTGCTGGAACGACACGAACCAATTCATCAACCAAGCGAACAATCACAGGACGTTGTCCTTGTAAACCTTGAATCAACTTCATTCGCTCAATAATGGCATTACGACGCTCTTGCAAACCATCTAAAGTTTTTAATTGCATATCTAAGTTTTGATTGGTACTGGTTACCAACTGATTGGCTTGTTCTTGATCCTCAAGTTTATGATCAAAATAAAACCATGCCAATAACACAGTTGCCAATCCAATCAATGCAACACCCACACAGATTGCCACAAATTGTTTCTTTTTCTGTTCTCTTAGCTCGTCACGCCAAGGGAGTAGGTTAATCTTTGCCATTAATCAAAACTCCTCAACGCTAAGCCACATGCAACCATAAGTGATGGTGCATCATTTTCTATTTTTCTTAAGTCAATTTGTGGTGAAAAACCCATTTGTAAAAATGGATTTGCAATGGTGACGCGATAACCAAGTTTTTGTTGTAATAATTTTGCCAAACCTGGGATATTTGCATTTCCGCCTGCCAGCAAAATATGATCAATCTCATTAAATTGTGAGGAGGAGAAGAAGAATTGTAATGAACGTGCTGCTTGCTGGACCACAGCTTCTAAAAACGGCATTAACACTTCAGTTTCAAAATCATCGGGTAAGGTGCGGTCTTTCTTGGCACGACCGGCTTCCTCATAAGATAAACCATAACGATTTTGCACATCTTGTGTCAGTTGTTTGCCCCCAAACACCTGCTCACGCGTGTAAATAATCTTACCTTTTTGCATCACAGACAATGTGGTCATGGTATGACCAATATCTAAGATCCCAACAAGATTAACCCCGATAGGTAAAGTATCTGAAAAGACATCGAATGCACGTTCTATGGCATAGCTTTCTACATCTGCAATTTTAGGAGATAAGCCTGCAATTTCCAGAACTTCAACACGAGACTCAATATTTTCAGCACGTGTCGCCACCAAAAGTACATTCACTCGATTCGGATTGGCTAACTTATCATTCAATACTTCAAAATCTAAGCTCACTTCATCCAAAGGAAAAGGAATATATTGTTCAGCATCCATTCGAATCTGAACTTCTCTTTCCTCATCGGACATATCTGCATCCATTTCTATGATTTTATGAATCACCATAGAAGTAGGTACAGCAACAGCCACATTTTGCGATTGAGGGTTAGCAAGATTAACTGCTCGCTCTAATGCATCTGCAACTGCTTCTGGATTGAGAATGTTTTTTTCAACCACACTCCCATCAATCAGCGGACTTAATCCATAACTTTCAACCCAGTAACGACCGTTCTTAACAGAGAGCTCTAAAATTTTTACAGTAGTAGAACTAATATCTACTCCTACCAACCCCTTATTTTGCTTACGATATAGTCTAAGCACGATACATTTCCTATTATTTTTTTATCCCCAACAAATAACACAAACTAGCTGTATTTGGTCTTAATTTTTTACAGATACAATATCCCATCTAACAATCCATCACATGAGAAGCTATACTGACCACAATTAGTTTGCCATTAGCTATTATTAAAACTTACTTGTTATGAAAAAGCTATCTTGTTCAGGTCATATTCATCCCTTTTTTTTGCTGATTATTATTATCTTAGTCGCAATTCCGATGGGCTTTTATGGAATGTACCTATATATTGCCCCATCTCTGCCAGAAATGAGCTCTTTAAAAAAAGCGCCATTATTAAAACCTTTACAAGTTTACTCGGCAGATAATCAATTAATTGCTGAATATGGTGGCAAGCTTTCTGTGCCTGTGGAATACGATCAGATTCCGCCGCATTTCATTCATGCTTTCCTTGCTGCCGAAGATTCATCTTTCTTTGAACATAGCGGAATCAGCTTTAAGGGCTTAGGTCGTGCATTGAGTGAAAGTGTGACTGGATCAAATGTACAGACAGGTGGTTCGACCATCACCATGCAGGTTGCCAAGAACTATTATCTATCACCTGAACGTACTTTGAAGCGTAAATTGACTGAAGTATTTTTAGCCCGAAAAATAGAACAAAACTTATCCAAAGAAGAAATCTTATCTTTATATGTCAATAAAATATTCTTAGGTAAAAATGCCTATGGTATTGCTGCTGCAGCAAAAATTTACTATGACAGAAGCTTAGATCAGCTCAGTATTGCACAAATGGCGATGATTGCTGGTTTGCCTAAAGCGCCTTCTAAATATAACCCTGTTGTAAACCCTGAACGTGCATTAGAGCGTCGTAACTGGATTTTGGGACGAATGCTTCAGCTAGGCTATTTGAAACAGGCTGAATATGAAAAAGCGGTTGCTGAACCGATTAACTTAAGCATGCCAGATCGCGGTTTAAGCAATAAATTTCCTTATGTCGGTGAAATGGTTCGCGCTGAATTGGTAGAAAAGTTTGGTGAACAAGCGATTGATTCGGGTTATAAAGTCTATACAACTGTCAATAGCCAGCGTCAGCAATATGCTGAAGATGCTGTACAAAAAGGTTTAGAAGATTACGACCGTCGTCATGGTTGGCGTGGTGCTGAGGCACATGACAAGCCACTCAAAGATTTTATTCCTTATGCCAATACATACCCTGCCGAAGTAATTAAAGTGGGTAGCAATATCTTTGAAGCCAAAATGCAAGATGGTTCAACGGTAACCGTCCCTTGGTCAGGAATGTCTTGGGCAAGAAAATACATCAATGCCAACGCTGTGGGTGGTGCACCCAGTCGTGCCTCGCAAATTGTTTCAGTGAAAGATATCATCCGTTTACGTCCCAATGACAATAAAACGGCTTGGTCTTTGGTGCAAACCCCGAAAGTCCAAGGTCAACTTATTGCTATCAATCCAAATGATGGTTCGATTGAAGCTGTGGTCGGGGGGTACAACTTCTATCAATCGAAATTTAACCGTGCATTACAAGGTTGGCGCCAACCAGGCTCCACCATTAAACCCTTTGTTTACGCACTTGCCCTTGAACGTGGTATGACACCTTATACTATGGTCAATGACAGCCCAATTACGATTGGTCGTTGGTCACCAAGAAACTCCGATGGTCGTTATTTGGGCATGATCCCATTACGTCGTGCCTTATATTTGTCTCGTAATACAGTATCTGTACGCTTACTACAAAGTGTTGGTGTTGAACGTGCACGACAATTACTGATGGACTTTGGTTTACAAGAAGATCAAATTCCGCGAAACTTCACCATTGCCTTAGGTACACCACAAGTACTTCCTGTACAAATGGCAACAGGCTATGCAGCTATTGCCAATGGGGGATATCGCATTCAACCGCATTTTATCAGTCGTATTGAAGACGCTTTTGGTAAAACCATCTATGAAGCAAGCCCTGAATATGCATGTATTCCATGTATTAATCAAAAAAATCAGACAGTTGATGCCGAAGTCACCCCAGATGATGAAGTGATTGAAGGTGCCAATCTCAGTGTTGATGATGCAGCAACACCTTTAAGTAAAGAAGAGCAAAGTAAATATCGTCAAGCCCAACGTATTTTAAAATCACAGTCGGCCTTCGACATGGCAAATATTCTTCGTGATGTAATTGTACATGGTACAGGTCGTGCTGCACTTAAGATTGGTCGTGATGATATCGGTGGTAAAACAGGAACAACAAATGATGCTAAAGATGCTTGGTTTGCAGGGTTCAATGGTAAATTGGTTGCCATTGCCTGGGTAGGCTTTGACCAACCATCTACATTAGGTCGACGCGAATTTGGTGGTATTGCTGCACTTCCAGTTTGGACCAGCTTTATGGATAAAGCTTTAAAAGGCACGCCATCGGCTTGGGTACACTTTGATAAAGATGCTAAAGCACCAATTTCACGTGAACAACGTCATCAAACTCAAATTGATGACCAAACTCAAAACGAAAGCTATGGTTCATCTCCACCTTTAGCCCGTCCAATCTTTAGACCAGCTCCAGTTGCTCCAACACGTAACGCGTCCAATGATTTTGATGATTTACCTGATGAGGGTAATGATCAGCCGTTAAAGCCGAATAAAGCAACACCGCCTGCGATGAATCAAGGTGCTGCAAAACGGGAACAAGACTCGCTTGAAAATTTGATTAACGAAGTTCAATAGTCAAATTTCATCATAAAAAATGCCATCAATAGATGGCATTTTTTATGTCGATTAATTGGCTATTTTTTCTGGAAAATATACATCTGAAATGCGGCTTTTAATTCAGTTTGCGCTTGTTGTTCTAAAACCATACGCTTTTCAGGTTTTGCTTTATATGCATAAGGTGTCATAGCAATCAGATTTTTTAATTGTGCTTGATTTAACTCAAAAGTCGTTTCCACAATCGGTTGCTCAATCAAATCAAAATGCGCTTGTAATTGCTCAACAAACTTATGCGGATCATGCATTTTTACTTCATCAAACAAACCTTCACGCATTGCATACAAATGCTCAGGCGCAGGTGTAACCACGATGAGATAGGCCTGAGGCTTAAGGACTCGCAGGATTTCCTCAATAGGGATTGGGCTAAACAAACTGGTACATAGATCTATGGATTGATCTAAAACTGGTAATGTCGCTCCTGTTCCCACAATCCAAGTCACTTTTTTATTGAGCTTTGCAGCCACCTGAACTGCATTTTTCGCAATATCTACCCCAACACATTGCATCACCTCATGTTGCATTGCATCAGTATAGTAGCCTTCACCGCAACCGATATCCAACAGATTTTCAATACGTAAATCTCGAATTTTTTTTACGATTGCTTGTTGTAAAGGTGCATAAAATCCATCACTGAGAAAAGCCCGTCGCGCTTGTATAGATTCAACAGTATCCCCTGGATTTTTACTGTGTTTGTGTTGTACCACATGTAAATTGACATAACCTTGCTTTGCGACATCATAACTATGATGATTTACACAGCGCCAAGTTCGACCTGATAGGCTTAACCCCTCACGGCATACAGGGCACATCAATAAATTCATCGTATTCTCCACAAAATATAGTAAAAGCCAATAAAAAAGCCGGCAAATGCCGACTTCTTCAACTGACTTTGGCTTATCGTAATTTTAATGTCATTAGACCTAAAACTACCAGCATAATTGTAATAATCCAGAAACGGATCACCACTTGGGTCTCACGCCAGCCTTTCTTTTCATAATGATGATGTAAGGGTGCCATCAGAAAAACACGTTTATTACGCATACGTAGCGATCCGATTTGCAAAAACACGGAAATCGCTTCAACAACAAATACCCCACCCATGATGGCGAATACAATTTCTTGACGAACCATCACTGCGATTGTACCCAACATCGCACCTAGGGATAATGCTCCCACATCCCCCATAAAGACTTGTGCAGGGTGTGCGTTATACCATAAGAATGCTAAACCGGCACCAATCATCGCAGCACAGATAATCACCAATTCAGATGTATATTTCACATAAGGAATATGTAAATAATTGGCAAAGCGAACATCACCTGCCAAATAAGCAAAAACACCTAAACCAGCCGCAACCAAGACAATTGGCATGATCGCCAAACCATCCAAGCCATCAGTTAAGTTCACCGCATTTGAACCGCCATTAATGACCAAATAGGTGAAAATAATAAACCCAATCCCCAATGGAATTGCAGACAATGGAATACTCAAATTCTTAAAGAATGGAATCAATAAATCCAACATATTGGCTGTATGTATAGGGTTATCCTGCTGAGTTGCAATTACATACAATGCAATACCCGCTCCCAGTGAACCGATAGATGTCCAAAAGAATTTTTTCTTGGCAGGCAAACCAGCATTGTCTTTATAACGAACTTTAATCCAGTCATCTGCCCAGCCTACCGCACCAAAGATCACCATAACCATTAAAACAATCCACACATAGGGATTGGATAAGTCTGCCCAAAGCAAAGTACTAATCCCAATGGAGAGTAGGATTAAAATCCCGCCCATGGTTGGTGTACCCATTTTCTTGGCATGATTTTCAGGTGCAAACGAACTGACTGCTTGACCATATTTGAGTGCTTGTAGTTTACGAATCATCACTGGGCCCAAAGCCCAACCAATCGCAAGTGCAGTCAATACACTGAGCAATGCGCGTAACGATAAGTATCGAACAACTTGGAACGCATTTTCATAACCCGCCAAGTGTTG
The DNA here is from genome assembly GCF_000335555.1 of Acinetobacter sp. WC-743. Lineage (NCBI taxonomy): Bacteria > Pseudomonadati > Pseudomonadota > Gammaproteobacteria > Moraxellales > Moraxellaceae > Acinetobacter > Acinetobacter sp. WC-743. The sequence goes on from NZ_AMFQ01000151.1 coordinate 82,317, forward strand.
AAATAACCAAAACAGCATTAAACTTTCTCCATCAAATCAGCCATCAACGTTTCCATATGGGTATAACGAGAACCTTTAAATAAGAAACTCATGGACTGGGGTTGATGTGTTTTTATTAAACTTAATAATAAAGGCAAAGCTTGTTCTTGATTCAGAAAAGCTTGTAATTTTTTACCATATTGAGTGCTTCGAGCACCTTCTTGTGTTGCAGGAGCAAACTCGCCTACAGCGACAACAAAATCAATACCACTCACTGAAACGAGATCACGACCTAGCATGTAATGCTGTTGAGCCGCAGTATCTCCCAGCTCTCCAATATCTCCGATGACCATGACTTTAATTCCTTGCTGTTGTGCAAGCACCTCAGCTGCGGCACGCATGGACGTTGGATTGGCGTTGTAGGTATCATCAATCAATAAATGATTATTTTTTTGAATAAAGTTTAGACGCCCTTTAGCCCCTTGTGCCGACTCTAAACCAGCAACAATATCCTCTAAAGCGATACCGATTGCTAAGGCGAATGCTGTTGCAGCCTCTGCATTATGTACATTGTGTACACCTGCAAAAGGCAAATTAACCAATTTGGAGCCTTGTGGTGTATTGATAGTAAATATTGCTGATTGTGCAAGCAACTGAATATCTGTTGCAAAAACCTCACCACCATCCCCAAAACTCAAACAATGTTCTGTCTGTATAGCTTGGCGAATCGTATCAGTGAAATCATCAGCCGCAGGAATAATAGATGTTCCTGTTTGATCAATATGGCGATAAATTTCAGATTTAGCACGACAAATTCCATCGCGACCGCCAAACTCACCTAAATGTGCAGTGCCGATATTGAGAATACCCGCCACCTGAGGTTGTACCAAGTTTGAGGTATAGTCAATTTCACCTTGATGGCTTGCACCCAGCTCCATGACTGCATATTGATGTTCTGAACGCAGTTCCAAGAGCATCATTGGCACACCAAGATCATTATTTAAATTACCACGAGTAATCAAAGTCGGAGCTAAACGTGTAAGGATACTACCCAACATTTCTTTGGTGGTGGTTTTACCACTACTGCCAGTCAGTGCAATCACTTTTAATTGAGGATGCTGAGCGCGACGATACGCACCTAAATGTCCCAATGCCAAACGGGTATCTTCAACAACCAACTGACAAATATTGGCTTCAACAGGATGACTGACAATCGCAATTTGGCAGCCATTTTCAGCCACTTGCACAACAAAATCGTGTGCATCAAAACGTTCACCTTTAAGTGCTAAAAACACATCACCCCATTCAGCATGGCGTGAATCAGTTAAAATACGTTTAATTTCACCTTGTGGTACTTGATCTAAATACCAATATCCTTGAGTTGCTTCAGCAAGTTCTGTTGCTGACCATGGCTCTAAAGGTACAGTACTCGTCGTCGAGGTATGCATCGTTTATTCCTACTGAGCTGGATAGGCTGAATTGGTTTTATGGTGTTGCGCATCTATAGCAGATTGCACTTCAACAACATCATCAAACCAATGACGCACCCCATCTATTTCTTGATAGTTTTCATGTCCTTTGCCAGCAATCACCACAATATCGCCTGCTTGTGCATGCTTGACTGCATATTTAATCGCTTCACGACGATCACGAATCTCATGCACCTCGTGCTGGCTAAAATCGATATCTTGTTTCATGTCGGCAAAAATTTGTTCAGGATTTTCAGTGCGCGGATTATCTGACGTCATCACCACAGGGGTGGCTTGTTCCAATGCTGCTTTGGTCATCAAAGGACGTTTACCACGATCACGATCACCTCCACAACCAAATACCGCCCAAAGTTGATTTTCAACATGGCGCTTTAAAGTTTTTAATACTTGGGTTAATGCATCTGGCGTGTGGGCATAGTCGACAACAAATAATCGATCCTGATCACGAATGACTTGCATTCGTCCTGGTGCGCCTTTTAACTTTGGTACTTGTGCAATCAACTGTTGTAAATCAAAGCCTGCTTGCTCAGCGACAATTAAACTTGCCACAAGGTTTTCAATATTAAAATGCCCGAGCAATGGGCTATGTACAGTAAATTCGCCTTTGGCTGTTTTTAAGTGAAAAACTGCACCATCCAAGCTGTATTTAATTCCAAAGACCTGATAATCAGCAGCTTTAGAGGTCGAATAAGTCAATACTTTAGGGTGCGACAAATTACTGCTCGCAGCATTCATCATCAAATCAGCATGCGCATCATCAATATTAATAACTGCGACTTTTAACGAAGACCATTTAAACAATAAAGATTTTGCTTCAGCATAGGCTTCAAGTGTTCCATGATAATCCAAATGATCACGGCTTAAATTACTATAGGCGGCAATTTCGATATCACAACCATTCAAGCGCCCTTGCTCCAAGCCATGAGAACTCGCTTCGATTGAAGCAAATTCAGCGCCTTGTAAGGCAAAATCATGCATTAGATTTTGTAAATGCAAAGCATCTAAAGTAGTATGAGAGGACGCTTCCAAGTGCGGTAAAATACCATTACCTGTTGTCCCCATAACCGCACATTTTTTATTTTGCAATGTCAACAACTCAGCAACCAAACGTGAAATCGTTGTTTTACCATTGGTTCCAGTGACAGCCAAAACGCGTACCGCTTGTACAGGTGTTGTTGCTTGTAAATATTGTTTTTGCCATTGTCCCATCAATCTGCGAACTTGAGGACAAACCAAAGCTGGTGCAATCCCTAAGTCCGTTTCACTAATCACTGCCAATGCACCTTTATCCAAAGCCGCCTGAGCAAACTGCCGTGTTTTTTCAGGTTGAGAATAACTGGTTAATGCAATAAAAATCTGTCCGTGCTGAACATAGCGACTATCTAGAGAGAAACCCTTAAATGGCTCAGACATCCAACTCTGTGTATGGTCTTGATCACGACCATTGTGATAAATGTCTTGAAAATTAATCATCATGATTTACCTATCGCGTCGCCTTTGCCGTTTCAAGCGGCTTGTCCAAAGGCACATTCATTAAACGTAAAGACTCTTGCATAATTCGAGCAAAAACTGGTGCTGCAACCAGACCACCATAATATTGACCACGAGGATTTTCCACCACCACAATAATCGCTAATCGAGGATCACTAATCGGCGCGACACCTGCAAATAATGCACGATATTCTGTATTTGAATAACCACGATGATCAGGACGCAGTTTATGTGCCGTTCCTGTTTTACCACCAACACGATAACCTGGAATATTGGCTTGTTTTGCGGTTCCGCCTGGCATAGTCACTTGCTCTAACATCAATAAAACTGAATCAGCAATTTTAGGATCTAAGACCTGCTTCCCTTTGGGCTGGTCATTGAGTTTATAGAGACTTAATGGATATTCCACACCATGATTGGCTAACATGGCATAGCCTTGTGCCAACTGCAAAATCGTCGCATTTAGACCATAACCATAAGCCATTGTACCGATTTGCGATGAATTCAATTTCTCAGGAGGAAGCACCAAACCACTACTTTCACCTGGGAATTTCACCGCTGAACGCTGACCAAAACCGACCTTTCTAAAGAAGCTAGGTAACGTTTCTTTCGGCAAAGACAAGGCAATTTTTGCAGAGCCTACGTTAGATGACTTGATAATCACACCAGTAACAGTCAGTGCACCATAGTTATGCGTATCACGAATGGTATGGGAACCTAAACGCATTGAACCCGGGCTGGTATTAACTACAGTATTTGGCGTATATTGACCACTTTCCAACCCAGCAGCAATCGTAAAAGGCTTCATGGTCGAACCGGGTTCAAACATGTCGATTGCCCCTCGGTTACGCATAGCATCTTTATTATTTAAACCATTCTTATCGTTGGGGTTATAAGATGGCCAACTTGCCATTGCCAAAATTTCGCCCGTTTTAACATCTACAGCAATTGAAGATGCAGAGCGCGCATTGTTTGCCACACCTACAGCAGTCAACTCACGATACATAATATATTGCAAACGTGAATCTATACTTAAAGTGATATTTTCGCCTGCTTTAACCTCTTTGACCACTTCTGGCGTGCTAATACGGTTACCGTGCTTATCCCGTGAGATTTTTTGCTCACCATCCTCACCTGCAAGACGTGAGTTTAATTGCATCTCCAAGCCTTCAATCCCGGTTCCCTCACTATTGGTTAAACCAATAATCTGAGCATTGGGTTGAGGTTGTGGATAATAACGTTTATAGGTTTTCTCAGCATACACCCCTGCAAATTTATGCTGGGTAATGAAATCTGCCTGAGGCGGTGGAACTTCTTTTTTTAACACCAAATAACGTGAGCGAGGACGTTCATTCAAACGTTTCTTTAAATCTGCACGATCAATGCCTACCGCATCTGCCAATTCATCTAAATTTAAATTTTCATCCGGTAACTGACGTTTTAATTTTCGACTATTTGGCGTTTTCTGTAATTCAGCTGTGATGGTGTCAAATTGCTTTTTGGTCTCAAAATACTCTCGTGGATCAATCACCACTTTCATGATCGGAGAGCTAATCGCCAAAGGCACACCATGGCGATCACTAATCACCCCACGCATGGCTTTTAACGTTTCTGTACGCAAAATATTGGCATTGGCTTTATTTTGCAAAAAGTCTTTATTAATTACTTGCACATAAAATGCACGACCAACCAGACCTACAAAGCATAGTAGAACCACGCCCCACATAAGATAAAAACGCCACATATCGATAGATGCGGTACTTTTCTGGGTAATGGACGGCTGCTTTTTACGCGGTTGCCGAGTCTGTTTAGTTTGCTTATCTACCATACAGATGCCTTACTTCTTCTGCTCTGATTCACTTGGTAATGAAATGACAACTGTTTGTGCAGCTGGCGGTGAATACATTCGGAGTTGCGTTACTGCACGCGTACCAATTTGTGCTGTCGCACCAAATGTCTGTTGTTCAATGAGCAAACGCCCCCACTCTGCATTGATATCTTCGCGCTCACGCATATAACTATTTAAATCACGAAAATCATGACGATAAGCAAAAACTTGTAACACCACCATAAAAGCGCTGATCAGTACTGCGGCAACCATAAGACCATAAACAATTGCTTTTTTGACAGCCAGTTTACGACTTGATTCTTCTATAATTTCTTGTTTCATTATGCGCCTTTTTGTTCTAATCGCTCTGCAACCCGGAGCCAAGCACTACGTGAACGAGGATTCATCTTGACTTCTTCCTCACTGGCACGAATTCTGTCTATTTTTTTCAGTCGACGAGTATCTTGTACTTTTTGCGGTAATCCCCAACCATTATCTTCTGCTAAAGTTGATTCTTTTTGAATAAATTGCTTAATAATTCGGTCTTCAAGTGAATGAAAACTTATCACGGCTAAACGTGCATTTGATTTTAACAAATCTACGGCTTGAGGTAAAAAGGTATGTACATCATCCAGCTCTTTGTTGATTTCTATACGAATGGCTTGGAAAGTTCGTGTTGCCGCATGCTTATTCTTTTCCCACTTTGGATGTGCAACTTTAACAATTTCTGCTAATTTTCCTGTGGTTTCAATATAACCGGCTTGTTTAATCGCTTTGGCAATACGACGGCTATAACGTTCTTCACCATATTGAAAGATGATATTCGCCAAATGTTCTTCTTCAACATCCAGCAACCACTCAGCAGCGGTTTGCCCTTGTGAATTATCCATACGCATATCAAGTGGTCCATCATGCATAAAACTAAAACCACGTTCAGCTTGATCTAACTGAGGTGATGACACCCCTAAATCTGCCATAATTCCATCAACTTGATAAATATCCAATTGATTCAATTCTTGTTGTAAATCTGCAAAACTTGCATGAATAATTTTAAATCGAGGATCTTCTTTTTCAAGCTGATATGCCACTTCGAGTGCTTGAGGATCTTTATCAAAAGCATATACTTTGGAGTTTTCATCCAACTTAGAGAGCAATAAACGGGTGTGACCGCCACGCCCAAACGTCCCATCCACGTAAATTCCTGTATTGCGCCCTGCAAGTAAAGCATCGACAGTTTCATGTAGTAATACAGAAATATGAGACATAATTAGAGTTTCAGTTTAAGCAAAAAAAGTAACTGCACATTATTACCTTGTTTTGTTAAAGCTCCAAACGACTTTTTGTAGGGAAATATTACTTTTTATAGAGAAAACCGTTTTTCCTGTGTTTGAAACAAAAGATAGGGCAAAAAAACAACAAAAGCAGTGCTACAAAGTTACCGTGCTTGCTTCATCATTTTCACATCATGATTTTCAAAATGCTCAATGACCTGCCAACCATGTTGAGCATAAAACGTACAAGCACGGCTTCTTGCATCAGTTTCCAAGCAAATTTCTTGAAAATATTGAAATAAAAAATCTTCCGCTTTTTTAAGTAATGCAGTGCCAATGCCCTTTGCTTCAAAATCGGGATAAACAAACATTGCAAAAATACTTCCCTCATCTTGATCTGCTATTGCAAATCCACATACCTGATCATTCAATTCAGCAACCCAAACACAAGAACAACTGTGAATTAACTCAGATATGGTTGCTGTCGTAATACCTAACTCAGTCAATTGTGTTCGTGATAAATGATTCTCTTTGACTGAGGTTCGAATATCAAAAATTGTTTCAATGTCATTGGCTACCGCCAGTCTGATTTGGATGTACATAATTTCAAGTTATTGTTCAATTTGAACTGAGTCTAACCTATTCATTGATGAATAAAAAACCTCCTTAAGGAGGTTCTTCATCAAATCAATTACCGCTTAGCGTTTGGTATTATAAATCTGATCGAAAACACCGCCATTTGCAAAATGTGTTTGCTGCGCTTTCGCCCAACCACCAAATACTTCATCAATGGTGAAAGTTTTTAATTCTGGAAATTGTTTCGCATATTTTGCTAAAACCTTTGCATTATGTGGACGATAAAAATGACGTGCTGCCATATCCTGACCAATCGGGGAATATAAATAATTGATATAGCCTGTTGCCAACCACTTATTGCCATTCTTCTCAACAGTCTTATCTACAATCGCAACAGAAGGCTCAGTCAAAATCGACATAGACGGATAGACGATATCAAACTTATTGCCTGTGGCTTTTTTACTGACCATGGCTTCATTTTCCCAAGTCAATAAAACGTCACCAATGCCACGTTCAGCAAAGGTGGTCATGGATGCACGTGCAGCAGGATCCATCACTTTCACGTTATGATACATCTTGGAAACAAACTCACGCGCTTTCGCATCATCACCGCCCGGTTGTTTCAATGCATAACCCCAAGCTGAAAGATAAATCCATCTTGGCAAGCCACCCGTTTTCGGATTCGGTGTAATGATTTGCACACCCGGCTTGGTTAAATCTGTCCAGTCTTTGATACCTTTAGGATTACCCTTACGCACTAAAAATACAACCGTTGAAGTATAAGGTGCTGAGTTGTTTGGAAACTCTTTTTCCCAACCCGGGTTAATTTGACCCGACTTTACAATTTCATTGATGTCGTTGGCTAAAGCCAGAGTCACCACATCGCCTTTTAAACCATCCACCACGGCACGTGCTTGCTTTCCAGAACCGCCATGTGATTGTTTAAAATCCACAGTTTTTCCTGTACGCGCTTTCCAATATGCACCAAATGATTTATTAAACTCATCATAAAACTCACGAGTTGCATCATAAGACACATTTAAAAACTCACGATCAGCCGCATGAGTGACTTGAGTTGTCCCTGTAAATCCAGTTGCAATAATCACAGCACTTAAAAGTGCTTTAAAATTCTTTTTCATATGAGCGCCGCAGCAAATTTAAAATTATTCTAAATATATGAAATAAGCCAATAAACATCAATCAAAAGCATAAAGATACAAGATCGAATGAGGAGCAAAAATAAATGATGATTGATATTGATGAATTTTTTCAATTCATTGAGGTTTGAAATTGCCAGTTTAATTTTATTTTGATCATATTAGATAAAAGATAGAAAACCAAAAAACAGTCATGCTCAAACAGGACCACCTTTCATAAAAATATTAATCAATAAGGTACACATCAAGGCTATCGCAATAATATAAATCGCAATAATATAAGGATAAGTGATTTAAAGTAAAAACTGAAAAAAGTACAAAAAAAAAGCAAAGCCTGATCAGATCAAAAGGCTTTGCTTTCAAAGCATTACTTTTCAGCTGTAAATTGATCGTATACCCCACCATTGGCAAAATGCACCTTCTGTGCTTTCGCCCAACCACCAAAAACTTGATCAATTGTGAACAATTTGATTTTAGGGAATTTAGCAGCATATTTAGCAGCCGCTTTTGTATCACGAGGACGGAAATTATATTTTGCTGCAAGATCTTGCCCTACAGGAGAATACAGATAATTTAGATAACCTTTGGCTAGGTTTCGATTACCATCTTTATCGACAACTTTGTCGACAATGGCAACTGAAGGTTCAGCAAGAATGGAAATCGACGGATAAACAATCTGATATTTGTCTTTATCTGGACCAGAGGTTGCTAAAATTGCTTCATTTTCCCAAGACAGCAATACATCACCAATACCACGATCGGCAAACGTAGTGAGAGAGCCTCGAGCACCAGAGTCTAAAACTTTGACATTTTTATAAATCTTTTTCACCAATTCACGGGCTTTAGCATCATTACCACCTGGCTGTTTTAAGGCATAACCCCAAGCGGATAAATAAATCCAACGCGGTGCACCACCTGTTTTAGGGTTCGGTGTAATAATTTCAACACCAGGTTTTACCAGATCATTCCAATCTTTGATTCCTTTTGGGTTGCCCTTTCGGACCAGAAACACCACTGTTGAGGTATATGGTGCCGAGTTATTAGGAAACTCCTTTTGCCAACCTTTTTCAATCAGTCCCGCATTGACAATTTCATCAATATCATTCGCCAATGCCAACGTTACCACATCCGCTTGTAAACCATCGACCACGGATCTTGCTTGTTTTCCTGAACCACCATGAGATTGTTTAAACTCAACATCTTGTCCTGTTTTCGATTTCCAAAACTGTCCAAAACTTTTGTTATATTCTTGATAAAATTCTCGTGTGGGATCATACGATACATTTAAAAATTCTTTTGCAGCATATGTATTCCCTATCGCAATCAAACTGATTGCACTTAAAAGCAGTCGTTTTTTCATTTGTTTCTCAGTTTTTAGTACTTAGCATGCACTATATTTTCATTGTTTTAATTTAACAATCAATTACTTATAAAAATAAACTCTATTCTTTTCATATTTTAAGATATTCAAATATATGCAATAAACAGCTTAATAATTTCGAATATTTTCTAAACAACTTAATGTAGACTTGAATTCTTCACGATTCATCCATATTTATATGATATTAATTTAATTATTACATTTCGTTTCAATGGTTGTTTTTTAGACATTTTTTGTGTAGTATTATTAAAAAATGTGACGTAGTTAAGCTTTTTGTAACTTATTTTGCTACAATAACCATGTTAAACACACCTTGTTAAAGAAAAAAAATCGACCATCCGGGGGAGTAGATGGAATGAAGTATCCATTTTTAAAATTGTTAGGTATCAGTATAGGACTAACAATCATGGCGCAAACAGGTCATAGTGCTGTTATTAAAGATACTAGTCGACCAATACAATCTATGATTGTGGTATCCGACAAACAATCACCGATTGAAAAAGCGCTGAATCAGCAAAAACGTGGTGAAAGCAAATTGCTTTCAGACAAAGATCAAATCAAAGTTTTAACTTCACTTAAAACTACACCATCGCAAAACTTTTTAGCTGAACAACATCAAAAGTTTTCGCGTTTTGTACAAGCAATTTTCCAACCACATACCTCATAGTTGCTTGATTTGAGAAAATAAATTCTTTACTCCTCAAAAGAATTTAGAAGCCCAGTCCTTTATTGGTGAATTAACCCTTAAGCGATTGGGCTTTTTCGTTATAATAGTTTCAATTTACATTCTGAATAATATTTGGTTATGAAAGTCCGTACTCGTATTGCACCCTCTCCAACAGGTTTCCCACATGTAGGGACTGCCTATATCGCTTTGTTTAACTTATGTTTTGCCAAACAACATGGTGGTGAATTTATTCTTCGTATTGAAGATACAGACCAACTTCGCTCTACACCTGAATCTGAACAAATGATTTTAGACTCATTGCGTTGGTTAGGGTTAAATTGGTCAGAAGGTCCAGATGTCGGTGGTCCACACGCACCTTATCGCCAATCTGAGCGTATGGGAATTTATAAACAATATGCTTTAGAACTGGTTGAAAAAGGGCATGCCTTCTATTGTTTTGCGACGGCTGAAGAGCTTGATCAAATGCGTGCCGAGCAACAGGCTCGTGGTGAAACACCGCGTTATGATGGGCGTGGTTTAAAACTTTCTCAAGAAGAAGTACAACAACGTCTTGCTGCTGGTGAAGCGCATGTGATTCGTATGAAAGTACCTGAACAAGGGATTTGCCAATTCAACGACTTATTGCGTGGTGAAGTTGAGATTCCATGGGCACAGGTAGACATGCAAATTTTGCTGAAAACCGATGGCTTACCAACTTATCATCTGGCCAATGTGGTCGATGATCATTTAATGGATATTACCCACGTAATCCGTGGTGAAGAATGGATACCATCTGCGCCAAAACACCAGTTACTCTACCAATATTTTGGTTGGGAAATGCCAACATTATGTCACATGCCATTGTTGCGTAATCCTGATAAATCAAAATTGTCGAAGCGTAAAAACCCAACCTCGATCAATTATTACAAAGATATCGGCGTACTTCCTGAAGCATTACTCAATTATTTAGGTCGTATGGGATGGTCAATGCCAGATGAAAGCGAAAAGTTTACTTTAGCTGAAATGATTGAGCATTTTGACATTCAACGTGTCTCTTTAGGCGGTCCAATTTTCGATGTTGAAAAACTCAATTGGTTAAATGGTCAGTGGATTAAAGCGCTTACACCTGCCGAGTTGCTCAATACTTTGCTTGCTTGGAAAGCAGACCGTAAAACCCTTGAAGACATTGCTGCAGCCATTCAGCCACGTATTAATTTACTTTCTGAAGCTGTTAACTGGGCAGGTTTCTATTTCAATCAATTCCCTACCTTGTCAAAAGAACAGTTCGAAAGTAAAAAACTCAGTGAAGAACAAGTTCGTCAAAGTTTGCAGTTTGCCATCTGGCGTTTAGAAAGCTTATTTACTTGGAACAACGATACCGTAAGTCAAACGCTCATGGATTTGGCGAATCAAATGGAAATCAAACTCCGTGATTTCATGCCTGCATTCTTTATCGCGATTGCGGGTTCAACTTCATCGACCCCTGTTATGCAATCAATGGTGACGATTGGTCCAGACTTAACATTTGCACGTTTACGCCACGCACTTGAAATTGTGGGTGGTCCGAGTAAAAAAGAAGCAAAAGTTTGGGAAAAACTAAACGAAAGCATCAAATTGCCGAAAAATGATGCAATCGACGAAGCTTAATTCATTTTTCTGTTGACGTGAAGGCGCAATATCCCTAATATTGCGCTCACACAGACTGGGGGTCATAGCTCAGTTGGTAGAGCGCTACAATGGCATTGTAGAGGTCAGGAGTTCGATCCTCCTTGACTCCACCAAAAGTTTTACCTGTGTTGCCTCATCTGTCCCTATCGTCTAGAGGCCTAGGACATCGCCCTTTCACGGCGGTAACCGGGGTTCGAATCCCCGTAGGGACGCCATATTTAAGATGGCGACATCTTTGTAAAAAACCCAAGCATAATGACTTGGGTTTTTTATTATCTAAATTTTGATTCACTCAATGTGACTTCAACCTAGTGATATAGACAAGCTGTTGAAAAACTCATAGAGTAAAATATCACTTCATTTGATCAATAAATCTAATCCTGTGGCTTTAAGTTTTCAGGAACAGGATATTTTTTCAATAACTCAGCATCATCTTCTCGATCCCAACGTTCAAGCCACCAATTACATTGTTCTGGCTGAAAAAATACAGGTTCCCACTCTGCCAATGAATCGGCATATTGCGTTAACGGAAGCATTTTTTCTCGAATCGGTTTAAGAATATTGTTTAACGCTTGATAACCTTGTGGGCGTGGCAAACCTATTCTTGCCAATTGTGGTGATTCATCTGCTCTAAAAAACACTCCACCATTGATCGGCTCTAAACGTAATGGCGTATTCGGGTCTTGTTGTTGAATCGCTTGTACTTCATCGAGTTTTTCAAGCCACGGCTGACCGAGATACACCAACCAAGCTGTTGAACGTACACCTTTTTCTAAAGAGGGTTCATCATTGGTCACATGACTACTTTGCGTCATGTTCTTATCAATATCTAAGCCAAGAAAGCGATAATTGGCTGCGGTTTCAAAAGCTTGCCAAGTTACTGCTTGGGTAAAATCTAAGGGTTGCCCAACGCGATAACCACAATAGGCTTGTTCTATCTTAATTTCACGAACTATTGATTTAAAAAACTCAATACATTGCAAACGGTTGTTACTATTTTGAGTAAAATCAAATGGAAAAATAAAATTGACTGTTGAATAGCGTTCATTATTTGCCATCTCCGAACTACACAACACATCAACACCATAATTAGGTGCAAAACTCATTTTTGCTTGATCTGAAAAATAATAAATGACAGAGGTTTTTTCCTTTTTTATATCTTCTAATAAATTTTCAGGAAAACCGTCCTTACGAAATTTACGTTCACGTTGATTTTTTACGGATGCTTCTCGTTGAAATTCAACTCCTGTCAAAGCAATATAGTCTTGTATTTTTTTGACAAATTTTTCCTTAATTTCTAGTTGATCGCCATCATAAAACCAAAAAGACATCATTAAGTTTAAGCGCACTGGTTCTGTTTTGGATTCAACGTCCACATAAGGCAAAGTATAATTTTGTGTTTGTTCAATCTGATCTAACCAAGCTTCTGCTTGTTGAAATAACTCACCCATTATTTATCAACATCCCATAAATCAAATCTAATCCTGCGGCTTTAAGTTTTCAGGAACAGGATATTTTTTTAATAACTCAGCATCATCTTCTCGATCCCAACGTTCAAGCCACCAATCACATTGTTCTGGCTGAAAAA